>JAISBK010000089.1 GCA_031266255.1 Treponema sp. | reverse complement strand
TATCCTTCCCATCCATTTTTCATTTGATCTTTTCCAATGGATTTTACATTCCATGAATCCAAAAAGACAAAAGCATCGTCCATTAACGGATAAATTTTATCAACATCATGTTCATTTATTGCATTTACAAAATCATAAAAAATTTCTTTTGTATTCATTCAAAAACTCCTAGGGTATATTTTGCAAATGCCGGGGATGGCCTTGAGGCGCGGGGTGAACGCTGTGGCTTTGAGGCCGCCGAGAGGACGGCGTAACCGTGCTGATGTTCGGTGTGGGCGTAGCGAAGCCAGAACAGGTGTGCTACTGCTGGGTAAAATACGGGCCAACGCCGCTTTTTTGCCAAAAACTGCCTCCCCGTCATGCCTTTCCGGAGTACCGGCGGATAAGGGGGAGGCCGCTTGCTCGGCGCATTCTGCCGCCGCTTACACCGCGTTTGATTTTACAAAATCCACCACTTCATCGACCTTGCCAAAAACGAGGCCGGTTACCGTATCCGCGCAGCCGTAGTAGATTGCCAGCCTGCCCGTATAACCGTCCGCAAGACAGGCGCAGGGGAAGGTAACATTCGGTACATCACCGACACATTCGTAAGGTTCCCGGGGATTAATCAGATAGGGTCGGGCACGGGCAATGACCTTCCAGGGTTCGTCAAGATCAAGCAGGGCCGCGCCAAAGGAATAGACATAGCCGTTGCAGCTTGTCAGCACCCCGTGATAGAAGAGCAGCCAGCCTTCGGATGTTTCTAGGGGAGCAGGACCCGCGCCTATCTTCGTACTCTGCCAGCCGCTTTCAGACCCCAGGGGCGCCATCACCTGCCGGTGTTTACCCCAAAAGGTGAGATCCGGGCTTTCGGAATAGACAATATCCCCGAAAGGCGTATGTCCCGAATCACTGGGGCGGCTCAGCAACGCATAGTTTTTGCCAATCTTACGGGGAAAAAGGACGCCGTTCCGATTGAAAAACATCAGAGGATTTTCCATCTGATAAAATTTTTCAAAGTCAAAGGTATACCCCAGGCCGATACAGGGGCCGTGGTATCCGTTGCACCAGATGATGTACCACCGGTCCTCCACAAACACCACCCGGGGATCGTACTTGTACTCCGCATCCGGCAGACCGGGATCGGTTTTGATAAACTCAATCACCTCATCGTTGATCGACCAGGTTATCCCGTCCCGGCTCCTGCCCGCGTGAATGTTCATGCGGCGGGAAGTATCGTCACACCGGAACACACCGGCGAACCCGTCCTGGTAGGGTACCACCGCGCTGTTAAAAATACTGTTGGAATACATGGTCAGGTTACGCGGGATAATCGGGTTCCCGGAGTAACGCCACAACACTGCTTTCTTTGGGTCGCTGCCCGAAGGACGCTCTTCCCAGGGAATGTTTGGTAAGGAATCGGTATTTTTAAGTAAAGAGCTACGCATCTTTTACACCTCGCTAATTAGTTAGTTTTACTTAATGCATTAAGCAACTATAGCATCATCTTAATACCCTTTTGAGGATATGGTCAAATACGCTTGGCCTCTTCCCAAAACCTATTCATAAGGGCCAGGTTTTCCTGATTCATCTCCTGAGCTGCTTCGCGCATCCTTTTTTCTACCTGTTTGAATCGTTTGGTAAAGGTACTGTTGGTTCGCTGCAGGGCCACCGAAGGTTCCACTTGCAAAAAACGGCAGAGGTTCACAACGGAAAAAAGCAGATCCCCTAATTCCGCTTCTATGTTTTCTTTGGCTGCTGCAAGCGCCTTTGGGTTAAGCGTATCCTCGGCAGCCTTTTTAAAGCAATCCACGGCTTCGGTTACTTCTCCCAGTTCTTCCTGAATTTTACCGATCACTTCTTCCTGACAGGGCCAATCAAAACCGGCTTTGGCAGCCTGCTTTTGGAGCTTATAGGACCTGTCCAGCGGAGGCAGGGATCGGGAAACCTGATCCAACACAGAATCTTTAGGCTTCTTGCCCTCTTGTTCAACTTTAATCCGTGCCCAATTATCCAGCACCTCATGACTATCCTTGACCTTGACGTCTCCAAATACATGGGGGTGCCTACGGACGAGTTTCTCCGAGACCCCGGTGAGCACATCAGCTACCGAGAAAAGCCCTTCTTCCTCGTGCATATAGGAAAGCATGGTTACCAACAGAAAAATATCCCCTAATTCTTCCTGGATATGCCTGGGATCCTGTTCATCTATGGCTTCCACACATTCATAGGTTTCTTCAATAAGATCCCCCCGGAGACTGCGAGGGGTCTGCTCCTGATCCCAAGGACAGCCCTCAGGGGATCTGAGCCGTACCACGTTATCATATAAGCCCTTAAAGGCCGTGCTTGTATCTTGCATACCTTAGTGTGGAGATCGGTTCATAAAAGATCAAGTCTGGAGTCTACCCTCGGAGGCAAGGCCGCGGTCAGCTAGAAACGTATCAGCCCCCCAGCAGGGAACATTTTCTCATATTAAGGAAAAGATTTTCCTCATGAGAAATACGGCGATTCACGCCGCACTGCTTGTTTATTTGTCATAGTAAAATATATACTATGGCAATGTTATAAAGGAGTTGCGATTATGAATACAAACCTGAAAAAAGGCGTCGTCCAGGAAAAGAGGGCGTTGGGACTTACCTGCCTCTTTATAGGCACACTTCTCGGCGCCGCCCCGCCTATGTTGGGAGGTATGCTTCAGAGCGGCTTTTCCGTGGCAGGCGTGGCCCTTGTTATACTCATTGGATATGGAATTGTGTGCGTCTATATGGGCTTTATCGCCATGCAAGCCAGCGACACCGGGCTTTCCATTCATGACACCGCGGGAGCCGCGATGGGAACCGTTGCCGCCCAGCTGCTTGCCAGCCTTCCTATCGCGGTGGCAAGTATCGGCTGGTTCGGGATACAAGCCGCCATGCTGGGCGCGGGGTTCAGCGCGGGTTGGCAGGGGATCACCGGCATGACCATACCGCCGGCGTTTGGCGCGATAGTATGGGGAGGACTTACCGCGCTCATCGTCATGCAGGGTTATAAATGGCTTACCTATTTCGCTTACGCCGCGGTGCCCCTGTGCATACTGATAGTCGCGTACGTACTATACCGATTGGGCGGACAAGGGGGACTCTCCGCGATCCTCGCCTACCGCCCGGCTCAACCCGCGCCCCTCCTGAGCGGGATCAGTGTGGCGGTCAGTTCCTATGCCCTTATGGGCGTTATGGCTGGGGACTACTTCCGGCATACGAGCAGCCGCATGGGCGCCGCCAAGGGCATGAGCGGCATTCTCCCCACCGGGTGCATCATGTTCTGTTTAGGCGCTGCGGGGGTTGTTGCGACCGGTCAATCGGATGTGTCCGCGTTGTTCAGCCAATGGGGGCATCCGGTCATGGGGCTTTTCCTGCTGGTTGCTTCCACTATCAGCATCAACATAATGAACGGCTACTCAGGAGGCTTGGGCGTGGTGAAGATGCTAGGACTGGACGAGAGGCAGTTCAAGCTCGCCGCAGGCGTCGCCTGCGGTGTGGGCGTGATTATGGGTGCGTCAGGCATCCTCTCCCTTTTCTCCTCATTCCTCAGTCTGGTCTCCTCCCTTATCCCACCCCTTGCGGGAGTGGTCATCGGCTCCTATTGGCTTTCAAGTATGGGGGGGGGGGGGGGTTAGTTGCGGCACCCCCACAAAAAGGGAATCCGGGCGGAATGGCCAAA
>JAISBK010000033.1 GCA_031266255.1 Treponema sp. | reverse complement strand
TGGCACCGTAACCGATGATGGTTCCCACCAATGCGGTAAGGGCAATGGCAACTGCCACACCGCCAAGGATGGCCGGCAGATACCGGATCGCAGCCCGAATCAATAATTGGCGGTTCATTTAATGATCATAAGCGGGAATGCGCCGACCATCCCTTTGGGCAGTTTACCCAGATAGGTTGCTGCAAGAATAACCAGCGTAAAAATAGCGAAAAAATACCATTTCATCCCATATAACTGAAAACTCTGTTTCTCTGCTGGTCTAGGAGTATTCGGTTGCCCTGTACTCATAATAGTCCTCCTTCTTTATGTATACTTTACTTGATCATACTTTGTAGATCTCCACCGTTATTTACATATTAGTTCAGGGTGGTCTAATGATCAAATGATTTTTAAGGAGCAAGAGCTCGGAGCTTTCAAATACGCAGGATGGTAAGACATCTTCTTCATCTTCGTGGTCAGGTGGTGATCTACAAAGATAATCCTAACTGATAGTGGACTGAAAAGCCGACGTATGCGACAGAAAATCTTAGGAGCTGGCGGCAGTAGGCAAGACCGGGGTACAGCTCAAAACCCCCTGTTCATCCTGGCGTATCAGTACCTGGACCCCGTAGAGGAGCGCGATAAGTTCCGGGGTGAGGACCTCCGCGGGGGGGCCTGCAGCGGCAATCCGGGTATTATGCAAAGCTACTACGCGGTCGGTAAACAAAAAGGCATGATCCGGGTTGTGGGTACTGAGAATAATGCCATACCCATTCCGGCTGAGGGTTTTGACTTGAAAAAGTACCCGGATCTGGTTGCCGTAATCCAGGTTCGCCGTAGGCTCATCCATAATGAGCAGGGTAGCTTTCTGGGCCAAGGCCCGGGCAATCAGTACCAACTGCTGTTCACCGCCGCTTAATTGGCGGAAGGATCGCTGCCGTAAATGGCTTATACCCACCTGTTCCAGAGCTTCTTCAGCTGCCTGCCGTTGAGCCGTTCTCGGGAGGGCCCATTCCCTTCCCTGAGCAGCAGTTCCCATTAACACCATGTCCAACGCAGCATAATTGAAGGAAGGATAATGGGTTTGGGGTACATAGGCAATCTGTTTGGCAAGGACGGTCGGACTTCGGGTCTCGATTCCGGTACCATCTAAGAGGACCTGGCCGGTATGGTTCTTTTCTAAGCCAAGGATACAGCGAAACAGGGTACTCTTACCTGCACCATTAGGTCCCAACATCCCCAAAAGTTCCCCAGGCTGCAGGGTAAAACCCACATCTCGGAGGACCGCCTGATTGCCGTAGGCGAAACTGAGGTTCCGCACTTCTAAGTACGATCTTATAATCCCTGCAGGCATAGACGGTTCACCATAAATCACCCTTCCGGGTAATGAGCCAGAGGAAGAACGGCGCCCCTACCAAGGAGGTGAGAATCCCCAGGGGAATTTCAGTGGCAAAAAGGTTACGGGATATATCATCAATGACCATGAGAAACAGGGCACCGAAGAGCATAGTTGCCGGCATGAGCTGCCGGTAATCGTTCCCCACAAGACGCCGAGTCAAATGGGGGATCACCAAGCCTGCCCAGCCAATGATACCGCTCACCGATACCGCAGCCGCAGTAATCAGGGTGGAACTGATGATGACCATGGCTCGGGTCCGTCTCACCGGAACCCCCATAGATTGAGCCTCATCTTCACTCAAGGTAAGGAGGTTGATACGCCAGCGGAAAATGAAAAGAGGCGCCAGCCCTAGGCTTATGGGGAGAAACACAAAGGAAATATCCGAAGGTTTGGTTTTTGCCAGAGAACCCATGAGCCAATAGACGATTTCAGGGAGCACTTTGTTAGGGTCTGCCACCAACTTCATAAAAGAAATACCGGCATTACACAGAGAGGAAATCATCAACCCTGCAAGGATAAGGCCCAGAACCTTTTTACCCCGGGCCCGTTCTCCGATGAACATCACCAAGGCAATGGCTAGAAGGCTGGCGAAAAACGCGAAGAGGGTGATCATAAATTGAGAGAGCTGTAAGAGAATGGCTAAGGTTGCGCCGGTAGCTGCTCCGCTGGAGGCTCCCAGAATATCTGGGGCAGCCAGGGGATTTTGAAATACCCCCTGATACGCAGCGCCGGATGCGGCAAGAGAAGTCCCCACCAAACATGCCAGGATGATCCGGGGTAACCGGACGTTAAAGAAGACCGCTTCCATACGCATGGACTCGAAAGGGACCCCTAATAGCCGCGCCAAGAGCATCCGAGGTGGAATGGGATACCGTCCCAGGGACAAGGATACGACTACAGCCACCCCTAAGAGGATAGCTAAAATAACCATTATATACGAGGACCTATGGGATAAGGCGGACCCGTGTTGAACAGAGGATAGCCGCCTGACTCCCTGTTTCATGCCCCTGTCCCTAAGCTGTTGGCAGTTAGTTTTTCAAAGCCTTCCCGGGAAAGTTCATAGTCGTAAAAGAGCCGGTAGTAGGTGGCGATCTCCGTATACAGGTCAAATTGGGCTACCTGGGGGTATTCAGGGTAGAGGATCTTCTCAAGCCAAATCAGACCTAAATACCGGTTGATAGACGGGGGCATCCCCATCCAGTTGTGCGGGCCAAAGGGGATCTCATAGTAGGTTCTGTTACGGATGGCCTTGAGCTGCCTCCAAGTAGGATCCGAACCAGCCGTCCCATACACACTCCCCGGACCAAAGATAATCACCTCAGGATCCCAGAGGAGCAGCTGTTCCAAGTCCGTTTCATTACCCGTACCCCGGGACGCAGGATTAGCGACCACCGCCTGGTTAAGGGTTAGATAATCCAAGACCTCGGCATGAAAAGAACCGCGGGCAATGACATTAAGTCCTGACTGACCCAGGCAATACAACACCGGCTTCTTGTTATCCCCCACTTGGGCCATGAGTTCCTGAGATCGGGAGAGGGTCTTCTCGCAAAAAGCCGCTAAGGCTTCACCTTTTTCCTCTCTACCTAGGATCTTACCCAGGGTACGGAAGGCTTGCGGGGTGGATTGTAAGGTAGCGGTAATATGGATAGCGGGAATCGCAATGGCCGCGGAAATGGCGTCCATATCTTCGGCGATACTTTCCTTGGGCTCCCCAATATCAATGACCAATTCCGGCCCAATCGCGGCGATTTCTTCAAGATTCAAGTTATCAGCCCCGTAAAACTGCCCAACCACAGGAAGTTGCAACACATACTCCGGGATGAACTCCACCACATCTTCGGGATAGGCACTTGAGATAGCGCAAAACATATCCGGCGCAATAGCCAGCAGGAACATTTGGGCAAGGGTACCCGAGGGAACCAGCCGGGTAATCTGAGCAGGAATGGTTACTTCTCTGCCTGCAGAATCGGTGAAGAGTACCGATGCTGGCCTTGCTTCAGTCGTGGATACACTCTGGACTTTGGGCTTACAACTTACAAGGAGGCTAAGAACCACCAAGGCAGACAGGAATACCCTTCCAGACGAATTGTTTTTACTCATAAATCGATTGTATGACATCATCACCTTCCTTACTGTTTCACCCACTATAGCATTGGTTCATATAAAAAACAAGTAGCATGTTGCTAGGTTTATACGGTTTTGTATTGTTTTGTCGTTTGAAGCGCTTTCAAAACTAACCGACAGTTGAAATTAACTCGTTTGATAGCAAGGAATGGCCTATCCTTGGGTCTTGGCAGGACTTCGAGCAGAAGGTACAAACCCTTCCGGTATTGTCAAACCTGGTATTTTCTATACTATGGTATATATATGACCTTAACCGATTTTGATATATGGTATCGGACTCGATATCGCCGGACAAGTTCTGCCTTTACTTTCGGGGCTTTGATTATCTCTGATTTATTGGGGGTCATGCTTTCTTTTGGTGCTGGTTTCTTTTGGGTGAACTTCTATGATATGGGTATCATTAACTTTAAGTCCTTTGTTACCTATTGGCCCTATTTACCGGTGTTTATCCTGGTTTTTCAGATCACCAATCTCTATCCAGGGGTTTCCTTGGCCCCTGCTGAAGAGCTGCGGAATTTGACCATCGCTTCCATCATGGCTCATGGGGGGATCATCTTTTCCCGGTACATCGAAGACCAGGAATTCGACGCGATTTCCGTGGCGTTTATCATTAGTTTCTTTTTTTCTACGTTTTTTTTACTCTGCGGACGCAGCGTGATGCATACTATCCTCCGTAAAACAAGACTTGGGGGTATTCCCGCGGTAATTTATGGAGGAGGAAGCTTAGGCCGCCTCATCGTTGACCGCTTACTCCAAAGTAAGCGGTCAGGATATGTGCCGGTCCTTATCCTGGATGATACCCGTCGTGGGGAAGACGCCTATCAGGATATCCCCATCATCCACGATACCCAGATCGGTTCTGAAATTGTCAAGCGCTTTAAAATTAGAATGGCCATTGTGGCCATGCCGGAACTGGACCAAAAAGCCCTCACCGAGTTGCTGAATTCCTCAGTCGCGGCCTTCCGCTATAATGTGCTTATCCCTGATTTTTTTAATGTTACTAATATCTGGATGTCCATTCGGGATTTTGACGGCATCCTGGGTTTTGTAACCAGCAATAGACTTAAAATGCCCTGGAACTGGGGTATCAAACGGGTTATGGATGTTAGTGTCGTTATCATCGGGGGGTTGCTGCTGCTGCCCTTATTCTTGGGGATTGCCTTGCTGATCAAGATCACGTCTCCAGGACCGGTTCTCTATGGTCATACCCGGCTGGGATTACAGGGCGTTCCTTTTAAGGCGTATAAATTCAGGTCTATGGTCATAGATGCAGACCAGCGTTTACAGATTCTCCTTGCTTCAAATCCCAAGATGCAGGAGGAATGGGAGGCCTGCCATAAGCTCAAACAGGATCCCCGGGTTACCTGGATCGGTAAATTCCTGCGGAGAACCAGCCTTGATGAATTCCCCCAATTGCTCAATATTCTCAAAGGAGAGATGAGCCTCGTAGGACCGCGGCCTATTGTACAAGATGAGGTTAAAAAATACGGTGAAGATTTTAGCCGGATATTTTCGGTCAAACCGGGCTTGAGTGGGCTATGGCAAGTTTCAGGGCGCTCTGATACAGACTATATTGAACGAGTGGCCTTTGATACCTATTACCTGCAAAGCTGGTCTGTATGGCTTGATATATGGGTGTTATATAAAACCCTAGGGGCGGTGATCAGAGGGAAAGGCGCCTATTAAGGACAAATAATAAAGATAAAAGGATACACTATATGGTAACAGCGAAAAAAGAACAAAAAAAGAACACCATGATGAAAAGGATCGAGTTCCTCGCGTGTATGTTTCTGGTGGGTACGGTACCGCTCATCGGTCAAAGCCGTTCTCTTGATCTGCTCTTTCCCCGGCTTGATAAAGCCGCCAAAGAACAGGTGTTTTCGCCGGATGGCTTTGTCATATCTACCCGGAGCGCCACAGGTTTGGATCTATTAGCTGCCTCAGCATTGGACTCGACCCTTTCCGATTTCGTGCTCAAGCGCCGTCCTGTATACCTCACTGAATCCCTCCAGGTCATTCCCACGGATAAACCGGTTTCTTTTACCCAGATATACAATGCGATGGGCAATATCCGGGGGTTGAAAGGCCGTTTATACCATTCCTTTACCCGGAATCAGGAGACCCCTCTGTTTGAAGACGCAACCCGGGTTGTCAGTTCCAAAAAACTGACTCCTATTCCGGATCCTCCGCCAGCCAGGTCGGTACCTGCATCGGAAACCATCTATATTCGTCTCAAAGATGTTAATTTTGGGAATTCCTATTATCGAGCTGATATTACCGGGAATGGCTGGGGTTTATTGTACACCTTATCCAATTTTAAGCATCTCACTTACCTGTTTATCCCGGTAATTAAAGAAGAGAAATTCATTGCCCAACTGTATTTTGAACCCATTCCCGAGGGGGTCTTAGTGTATAGTCTTGCGGGCACCGATGTATCTGACTTTGTCGCATCTCAAGTTGACATCCCTTCGGCTATCAGGAAACGGCTGGACGTCATCATCCAATGGGTAACCGATGGTATTACCGCAGCCCCTTAGCAATACCCTGTTCTTATGATAATAGATCGATATTTTTGTGTTTTTTATTGATAATACTCTTTTAATTAGACTATGAATGCAGTATTGTAAGGTACGAAATGTATAAGATAAAATTTCCAGGAATGAGATACTTGGGATGCTGGTTATGTCAGGTTCTGGTGATTGCTATGCTGGCCTACCTTGCCGGCTGTGGAGCAGAAAAACCGCAGTATGCCCAAGAAACTGTTCCGGTCTATGCTTCGTTTCGTGATATACCGGGAGTAACCCAAGAAGAAATTCATGCTATCGAGGACCTGCTTACCGAGTATGATGCTTTTAGTTACGGTATGACCTTGACTACGGAAACCTTTTATACAAGTACGCAGGTCATAGGCGGATACTCTGCCCAATTCTGCCAGTGGCTCACGGATCTTTTCGGTATTGAGTTCAAACCGCGCATCTATAACTGGGATGATTTACGGGCAGGGTTCGATTCTATGGTGATTGACTTTACCGGTGAGTTGTCTGCTACTCCCGAGCGTCATCAGATCTATTATATGACCGATAATATTGCCCAGCGGTCGATCAAGGTCTTATACCTGGCCCAGGCTGAGGAACATTCCTCTTGGGATAGGATGCCTCCGAAACATCCTGGGAATCCCCAGTACGGCTTTCTCCAAGATACCATCATAGAGAGTACTATCCGATCTTTTTTACCGGATATCTATACTGCAGTGCCCATAAAAAATTATTTCCACGCCTATGAACTGCTCAAAAAAGGGGAAATAGATGCCTTTTTTGACCATGGGTCTATGGAAGCGGCTTTTGACCCCTACCCCGATGTGGTGATGGAAAATTTCTATCCTCATACCCCTAAACCGGTTTCCTTTTCAACCAGAAATCCCCAGCTTGCGCCTATTATTTCAGTACTTCAGAAGTACCTTGATCAGCGTGGGGCCTATTATTTGGCAGAACTATACAGCCAGGGCCAGAACGCGTACCTGCGCCACAAATTTTTTGAACGCCTGAGTTCTGAGGAACAAAAATACGTTACGATTCATAAAAATCCTGCGTCTATTATAACCGTAGCGATGCAGTCTGACAATTATCCCAACTGCTTTTACAATACCCAAGAACGGCAGTGGCAAGGTATCGCCGTGGATATCCTTAATGAGATTAACCAGTTAACCGGGATAAATTTCCGCGCCGTCAACCGGATAACCGATGACCGGTCAACTCTTTTGGATATGGTGGTCCGGGGAGACGCCTCCATGATTGCGGACCTCACCCGTTCATCCAATCGGGAGAACCGGTTCATCTGGACCAACACCTCCTATGTAAGTGATTACTACGCCCTGCTCTCAAGAGTGGACCATAGGGATGTCATCCTCAATGATATCCCCTATACTAAGGTAGGTTTGATTGCTAATACCCCCTATGCCGAAGTATTTGGAGACTGGTTTCCCGAGCATCCCAATACCGTAGTCTACAATACGCTTATGGAAGGGTTTGATGCCCTGGAACGTGGGAACATTGATCTGTTCATGGCCACTAGAAATCTGCTCTTAACCATCACCAATTATCACGAGCGGCCTGGGTTCAAGGCAAATTTTGTGTTTGATCAGCCCTGCAATTCCGGGTTTGGGTTTAATAAGAACGAAAATATGCTCTGTTCCATAGTTGAGAAGGCCCAGAACTTTATCAAAATCGAGCAGATTTCCGATCGGTGGACCCGCCGAGTCTTTGATTACCGGGGGAAGCTGGCCCGGATGCAACTGCCTTACTTTGTCGGTCTTTCCATACTCCTGGTACTGGTCTTAGTCTTGCTTACGATCTTCCATCTGCGGAGTAGGCAGATGGAAAAAATCCTAGAAAAAACCGTATCCAAACGAACCCAGGAACTGGAAGTGCAGACCCATCTGGCCCAGGCAGCGTCCGAGGCTAAAAGCCAGTTCCTCGCCTCCATGAGCCACGAAATCCGTACCCCCATGAACGCCATCATCGGTATGAGCGACCTCATGCGTACCAATAACCT
>JAISBK010000116.1 GCA_031266255.1 Treponema sp. | reverse complement strand
GTCGGGTACGTTGATCACCAAGGAGCGTTGGAATGGCTTGCTTGATGAAGGAGTACGGATCCGCCACTACATTGAAGATCAGGTGTATCAAACCAAACTTAAAGATTATCTCAATCCCTTTCGGAACAACACCTACCGGAACAGTGCTGAACGGGATGCGGTGCTTGGTCATATTGATGCTAATCCCTTTATACAGGAGGTCAATGCCGAAAGTCAGCTCTTTTTTGCCCGAGTGGAAGCGGCACGGCTTTGACAAAGAGAAAACCTAGATTACAGCCGTTTAGGGCAAAGTAGTTGATATGCTCCCGGAACGCCATACAAGATAATCTACATAACATTCAAATTGCTTTCCTTTAGGAGATTCTAGGATCATAAAAGCAGCTTCATAGGAATCTTCCCGGGAGCGGATCCACCGAGATTCAGCTAAAACTTCAAACATATCGGTTTTTACCTCAGATTCCGGTATAATTTGAATCGTATAGGGGGTATGGAGCTGTATAGCCTCAATAGGCTTGGTACATTGAATACGGCATCCCGTAATACTGAGATCTTTTAATACCATATCTCCATCAAAAACTTCAGGAATACGAGCCCGACCAAGGGTACGATAGCGAATATCTTTTCGTCTTTCTTCCATAACTACTTTTAGTATGCTCATTGGACGTAATTTCGTCAATGATATCTCCAGGGTTTTACGGTTTCAGGATGCCCGGGCAGATCGGAAAAGCCTTACAAAGTACTGGGGAACTAGAGTACATGCTCCCAGGGTATCTTTATAGGCCAAGGGCATCCCCAGATCCAAGAAGGCGAAACCCTGTTCCTGGAGGTATTGCGCGGTGAGTACCATTTGCACGGTTCCTGCGGAATTTTCATCATAATACCCGGAATAGCTGGTATACACCCGGCCTGTTACCACCCCGAATTCCCCTGCTTTAAGCTCCCCGTTCCGGTACACCCCAAAAGAAACGGGCCTCACCTTTAGGTCTTCATAGGTACGTATCCAGGTAAGACGCTCTTGCAGAGGTGGGGTAAGCCAGTCATCGCCGTGGATATGGACACACTTCTCCAGAATAGCTTGGAAATCCGTATCTACTTTGAGTTCATACTTCGTCAAAAGCGGTTTAATTGATTTCTTGATATGGAGATCCGGGAAAAAGAGGACCGATCGTATAAGGTGGAGCTTGGGAAGGAGGAGAACATTCGATTCAGGCCCTGGATGTCCTTCTTCTTGTATTTTCATGGACATGACAAGGAACCCTGCCGACATAAGCCGGGCGATAAAATGGGGATCAAAGTCCAGGGCCACGCAAAATTCCTCAGCATAATCAGTTTCCAAAAGGGCATCCACCACCTTATCAAGGTCGTCCTCAGGAGTAATAAAAACATGGCCGGTAGAGAGGTAGCGGAGACAGGAATCCATACCACTAGGGTATACCATAGCATAGGCTTTGCCAATGACCCCTTAAGAAAAATAAAAAGATGGGTACTGTATAAAGTATCTTTTTTTGCTACAATTAGGGTATGACGTTATGGTCAACGCCCCTCTGGTTAAAAATACGTTCAACGGTGCAAACCGTCAGGGTACGTATAATAAATGGTTTACAAACGCAACGGAATCTGGTTCGTTTATGTGTGGGAGGACTGGCGATCCTGTTATTATGCCTTATAGGATTTCTCATCGTTATGAATCAGGATGCTAAGATTCCATCGAAATTTTCCCGAACATTAAGTAATGATTTTAAGCCATTATCCATTGCGCCGGAAGCATTGTTTCTCCCTGATGAACCGGATTTTCTTCCCGAGGTACTTTTAGAACGGGAACCTCGGAACCCGTGGACCGTTGAAGATGTCCGTCCGTTCTGGACGGATCCTTTGCATGATGATCCTCAGCTATGGCGGGAGCGGATAAAAGCGACTATTGATGAATTTTTGGAAGGTATTCCATGAAGATACAGAAGATGCACCGGTTGTTTCACCTGTTTTCCCTCTTTCTCTTGATGTTTGTTTTTGCAGTCTGTACTAGTAAGCTCTCGGCTTGGGCGCTCAAGGAGCCTGCCGCGTCCCTGAAGAGATCTTCGGGGCTTATCTTAAACAACGCGGCTACCTGGCCGAATCAATATGACCCCCAAAGCCCTGAAGCCTCTGGTTTAACCTGGGCTCCCATTTTTCCCGCTTTTTCCAAAGTGCTGGTTGCTGGAGTCGCGGATGCGGCTCCAGGCTCTCAAGGCTCCCTGTTTCCTGAAACGCATCTTCCAGAACAGGTGCCTCCTGAACAGAGGGTAATCCTTCCCATACCAGGAACCGACACCCAATTTTTAACCGAGATACCGGATACGGAGGTCCAGTTTTCTGCCCCTCCTCATGTGCCTGAGCATAAGGAACCGGTATTGCCTCCCGCTCCTGAGCCTTCTATTTCTGGTATCCCTGCCCCGTTTACGGCGTTGCCTCCTGCTGCACCCCCGGTTGAGTTTTCCGAATCAGCGTTGCCCCCGGTTCTTGAACCTATGGTCCCTCTGAATGGACTTGTTCCGTCGGTTTCCGAGCCTCCTCATCAGCCTCAGGGCAGGGTCGCTGAACCGGTTTTATCTGACTTACCTGAACCTCCCCCGGTGGCGCCTGGTTCCATCATAACCGTGCGGCCCCTTACCCAGGATAGGGTGCAGGCCCCGGTCCAAACACCAGCTCCAGCACCGGTTTCTCCAGAACCGCCTCGGTTTATCCGACCCGCAGAACAGGAACCTCCTCCTCAGATAGCCCATCAAGTCCTTCCCCAGCAGGGGAATCAAGGAAATCCTCCACCGGAACGTTCTGCGCAGAGGCCCTCAAGTTCCTTTCAACGGGAAATGCAGGCAAAGGCAAGCTATTCACGAACCGTTCAAGCTATAGTTGGTCAGGTGGTAGAGGTCCCCTTCAGAGGAACCGGTTGGGTCTATCTGGGTGAACAGGAATCCCGGCCAGGTGTGGTCTATGATTCTCGACGTCTGGAAAAAGAGGGACAGAATTTTGTGTTCAAAACAGAAAGCCCAGGAACCTATATCCTTACCTTCTACAAACAAGACTTTATCGAAGATTACCTTATCAACGACTCGGTCCAGGTGATGGTCAGTCCGGTTCCCCAAGAATCGGGGAACCGTTTCCTGTCTGTGGATCGAGGCAGAGTGATTGCAGAACCCCGTTGGCCTACCCTGCCAGGGGACAGCATTGCTTCTGTTCGGTTGCCCCCTGCGGAGCTTCCTCCGGTTGTAGTGCCTCCCTCAGAAGTTCCCCCCCCTGCCTTGCCCATCATTGACTACTTGCAGCAGGCACGGGAAGCATATACCGCAAGCCAGTTTCCCCAGGCGATCTCCGCCTTGGATCAGTTCCGGGAACAGTACCCCGCGGGAACTGATGAGGCGTGGTGGCTCTACGGCCAGTCTTTAGAAGCGGCTAGTCCAAGCAGGGATATTCGTTCGGCCTTAGATTATTACCGTCGGCTGATCCGGGAATACCCGCAAAGTCCCCGGGGAAACGATGCCCGGCGGCGGATTGCCTACCTTGAGCGGTATTATTTTACGATTCAGTAAGGGATTATGATAACTCCTCAAGATAACGCAGCGAAAGAAACAACAGAAAAAAATACAGCTTTAGCAATCTTGGATGCGGGTAAAGCCGAATTAGCCAAGCGGATCGTAGGTCAACAGGAAATGATCGAGGGGCTTCTCATGGCCCTGATTGCCGGGGGCCATATACTCCTTGAAGGAGTACCCGGTTTAGCGAAAACCTTGGCGGTCAAGAGTCTTGCGGATATTACCGGTCTTTCGTTTAAGCGGATACAGTTCACCCCGGATTTGCTTCCTGCAGACCTCACCGGTACCCTGGTGTGGGAACAAGCTTCAGGAACCTTTTCAGTCCGCCGTGGACCGGTTTTTGCCCATGTGATCCTGGCAGATGAGATCAACCGAGCCCCGGCAAAGGTCCAGTCTGCGCTGCTTGAGGCTATGGAGGAACGGCAGGTTACCATAGGGGAAACCACCTATCCCCTACCCGACCCGTTTTTTGTCTTGGCCACCCAAAACCCCATTGAACATGAAGGGACCTATGTCCTCCCCGATGCAGAACTGGACCGGTTCCTCCTCAAACTCCTGATCCGATATCCCAGTATGGAGGAAGAAATTCAGATCCTCCAGGTGTCCCCTTCTCAGCAGCGTCTTCGTACCAGCGAGCCGTGCTTACATCCGGTTTTAGATGCTGCAGCCTTGGGAACGCTGCGAACCGCCGCGGATGCTATCTTTATGGATCCGCACATTGTTGCATACATCGTTTCGATTGTAGCAGCCTCAAGACCCTTAGCTTCAAGACCTTCGACCTCCGGATCCCCTGGGGGAAGACTCTCCGGGGAAGAAAAAACGAGCCGTGAGGGGCTGTATCGGTATATCGCCTTTGGGGCATCTCCCCGTGCTTCCATTGCCCTGTACCGTTGTTCCCGTATCCGGGCGCTTTTTGCGGGCCGTTCCTTTGTGAGCCCTGAAGATGTGAAGGCTGCGGCATTACCGGTTTTACGGCACCGCCTTGTCCTTTCCTATGAAGCTGAGGCGGACGGCCTTGATCCTGATGCGGTCATTTCCCGGCTTCTCACCTTGGTGCCGGTACCCTAAGGTTATGCAAGCAAGTTTCATTGATACCCATGCCCATCTCTCCATGCTCCCCCAAGGAGCGCTTCCCGTGGAAGCGCTCCTTTCCCGGCTTTTCCAGGAGGACTTTGGCAGAATTATTGATATTGGAACCGAGGCTGAGGATCTCAAGTGCCGGCTCAAGGCCTTTAGTCAGTTTGACCGGATTCGCTTTAGTGCCGGTATATGGCCTTCCAAGGAATCCATTGCCGAACGGGAGCCTTTGATGCGCTGCTTGGAACAGCACATCACCGCGGCCCCGCAAGGCCGGCTCATTGCCATTGGAGAATGTGGCCTTGACCGCCACCATAACCGGCAAGAAACTGGTGCTGATCTGAAAGGGGAGCACGAGCTACTGGAACTGCAACTGGATCTGGCCCAACGGCAGCAGCTTCCTATTATCATTCATTCCCGGCAATCTGCTGCAGAAACTGGGGAAATCCTCGCCCGTTACCCGGCAGTCCAGGGGGTGATTCACTGTTTTTCTTATGGAATTCCAGAGGCCCGGAGCTTTTTACAGTTGGGGTATTACCTTTCCTTTGCAGGCACCCTTACCTATAAAAATGCCCAAGCGCTCCGAGATGTTCTTCAGTTTATTCCGCTGGATAGGCTGCTTCTGGAAACCGATGCGCCCTATCTTGCGCCGCAACCATTCCGGGGAAAGCCTGCGGATCCGGGTATGGTGGTGGAAACCTATCACCTGGCCGCAACATTACGCGGGATCAGCCTTGAAGCCTTACAAACTGCCATAGTCCAGAATGTGAGCGCCATATTTAAAACGCCGTTTGCATAAAAAAGTGGAGATGATCCACAAAGTATGGTGGGTCTTAAACGAACCCGTAATTGAGGTAAAAAAACGCCAACTCAAACGCCTTCCAGTGATTTGTCTATGGTGATTATCATGTTTCATATCATATGGAAAGACAAACCGCTGTTGGTTAAAGGAATCCCCCCTATGTTTGAGGTATAGTCCGATTGTTACCCTGCCAAGCAGAAGTTTGAATGGCTCATTTCTATTGAACGGCGACATGAGGCAACGCGGGGGGTTGACGGTATTCAGGAAATTCTATAAGATTAAAAAATCCTCGGGTCGTAGGATAGTGGCTAATCCGCTTGCTTCGGGAGTAAGAGACCGGCGGTTCAAATCCGCCCGACCCGATCTGGGGTTGTCTAAAAAGAACGGACAGCCCCACTCACTTCACCCCCTGCAGAGGGGAAGGAACCAAGAAAGCGGTACCCCTTTGGGTTCCAGCAGCTAAGGCTTCCAATGCACGGTGTTGTCTTCCGTGAGCGAGGATCATGGGGATCCCATAGGACACTGCCCTTGCTGCAGCATCCAACTTAGTGGCAATGCCTCCAGTACCAAAGTTGTTGGTCCCTCCTAGGCTGATCTGAGAACGGATGGTAGCGATGTCCCAGACCTCAGGTACCAATTCCGCCTCAGGGTATTCCTTGGGGTTTTTGTTGTAAAGGCCTTCAATGTCGCTGAACAGGATCAGCAGGTCTGCACTCCATAGTACGGCAGTCTGAGCTGCCAGGGTATCATTATCGCCGATCTTAATTTCTTCCACACTCACCGTATCATTTTCATTGATGATGGGGATAATTCCTTCGTCAACTAGCGTGAAAAGGGTATTTCGCATGTTCAGGGTACGGATGGAATCCTCGAAATCGTCCCTGGTGAGGAGGATCTGGGCGATATGCAGCTGTTGCGGTGCAAACGCCCTTCCCCAGGCCGCCATGAGTTCCACCTGCCCGATCGCGCACAGAGCCTGCTTGTAATGGATGTCCTGTTTACGGGCCCAGTTTCCCAAAGTTGAAAGTCCGGCCACCTGGGCTCCGGACGATACTATGACGATCTGCTTTCCGTCTTTGATCAGGACTGTGGTTTGAGCCGCGAATTCTTCAAGAAAGAGAGGGTTGATCCTGCCATCCTGATCTGCCAGGGTATTGGAGCCTATCTTGATGAGGATCTTACGGGCATTGGCGATAAGGGTAGGTATCATAGTATCCATTATATGCGTATTTGGCCTGAACCGGCTATATGGTATTGGATCGTGGTAAGGGCTTCAAGGCCCATAGGGCCTCGGGCATGGAACTTCTGGGTACTGATCCCCAATTCTGCTCCAAATCCAAAGACCCCGCCATCGGTGAACCGGGTGGATGCATTGGTGTACACACAGGCCGCATCAATCCGGCGCTTGAAGGCTTCTGCAGCCTGAAGATCGTTGGTGAGGATGGCTTCGGAGTGCTTGGTCCCATAACGGTTGATAAAGTCTATAGCTTCATCAAGGGTATCCACCGTCTTAACCGCTAGGATGTAATCAAGGAATTCGGTTTCCCAGTCTTCCATGACTGCATCTTTAAGGATCAAACCTTGGGGCGGCGTACCGATAGCTGCCTTGGAAGGCCCGTCGCAGCGAAGTTCAACCGTTCCTGCAAACCGCTGGGCTAACCGCGGCAAGAGGGAAGCCCCTATATCCCGGTGTACCAGGAGGGTCTCTACGGCATTACAGGCTCCCGGCCTCTGGGTTTTGGCGTTTTCAATAATAGCTAGGGCATTGGGGATGTCAGCACTCGTATCCACGTAGATATGGCAATTTCCTTCTCCGGTTTCAATCACCGGAATCCGGGTATGATTCACCACCCGGCGAATGAGTCCCTTGCCCCCCCGGGGAATGACCAGGTCTATCCTACCTTGAGCGTTGAGTATTTCTGCTACTTCATCCCGGCTGCCCGAATCAGCCAGCGCTACTGCTTCGGGTATGCCTCCTCCGGCTTCTAGGCCCTGCTTGATTGCCCGTACCAAAACCCGATTCGATTCCAGCGCAGAAGCAGATCCCCTGAGCAGTATGGCGCAACCCGCTTTATAAGCAAGGCTGAAAGCGTCCACGGTTACGTTTGGCCGGGATTCGTAAATGATAGCCACCACCCCCAGGGCCACGGTCCGTTGCTCCACCAAAAGGCCATTGGGTAAGGTCCAGCCGGCTCGTACTTTACCGATGGGGTCATCTTGACGGATTACCGTGGCAATCCCTTCAAGTATCCCGTCTATCCGCGTATCATCCAAGGATAATCGGTCGATAAGGGCTGCTTTCATCCCGTTCTTCAAGGCATTGAGGATATCCGCTTCATTGGCTTGGTAGAGCGCACCCCGGCTGGCATCAATGGCGTGCAGCACTGCTTTGAGGGCCTCATCTTTGGTATGCCTGTTTTCCAGGGCCAAACGAGCTTGGGCTGTTCTGAGTGTATCAAACACTGGTTCTAAAGAATACATGATCCATTCCCCCTTATTGTTGGTTTGGGTATGTGGTAACCCTAAGCAATCCCGGACCATAAGGTGGAACATATCCATCCTATCCCCGGTAACAAAACTATAGTATCATAATGTTCCTGAGTTAAGAAAGATTGTTTCAGAGGGCTTATTTTAAGAGATAAAGAGATAAAGAAGAAAAAAATGAAAAAAACGGTGTATGGTTTCAGTATGTTTATCCTGAGTATCTTCAGCGGCTGTACAAGCCGACAGCCCGCGTTTATACCTGAACGTCCTCTTGCAGCGCCTACGGAGCGGCTTGATCCCGCGGTCAGGGCAGTCCCGGAAAAACCCTCGATCTTTGACGTTACGGTACAATGGGTTAAGGAGCATACGCCGGAGATCAAAAAGTATATCTTCCAGGAAGGGGATGCCATCCTGGTTAAATCGGATATTGCCCTGGAGGATCTGCCGGACGGGGATTCTCGGGAACATGCCCCGGATACCCGCTTTGAGGTGGTGTATGATGTATTCCATGCCCAGCAGATGGATAATTCCCGTTTTTTGGTAGGTTTTTCTATAAAGGAACTACCCTCAGGCAGTGTGCGGCAGGATAAGCTCCTGTGGCATATTCAGGAAGATGCCGCAGGACTGCTCTTGGCCTTTGATGATAATTATCAGGATGCTTGGGAACGTAATCTTGAGGTATTTGACCGGTATGGGGCGAAAGTTACGTTTTTTGTACAGGGAGATCTCTGTCCTTTTTGTCTCACCGCGCTGAGCCGGGGCCACGATGTGGGGTATCATACCCAACATCACCTTAATCTGACCAAGGTTTCCCGAGAGGAGTTTTTCGCAGAGACCCTTTCCGCGTTAGATACCTTTAGGAATGCAGGGGTCCCTTTGCAATCCTTTGCGTATCCCTACGGGCTTTCCGAACCCTGGATGCATGAGGAACTTTCCCGGTCCTTCAAGATTCTACGGGGATATGGGGTTACGTTCCGGGTTTACGATGGAGAAACCATCCGGAAAGGGTATATTTCCTCCAAGGCCCTGGACAATATTCTCTACAAACAAGATGAAGACTTCGAGGCCACGGTTACGGTTATGTTCAGAACCCTGAAATTTATCGGGGGGGATCAGATTCTGCCCTTGACGACTCATGATATTTCCGATTCCGCTGATTGGGGCATCAAACCCCATCGCTTGCACTATATGTTACAAACCGCCCAAGACCTGCACTTACGGTTTTACCGGTACCAAGATTTCTAGGAACCTTGGAATAGGATTTACGCCCTTTCGTTCCTACCTTTCCTATGAAGCAGCCTCGAAGGGGCATAAATCGCATCTTCTAATCAGGCAAGGCAATAATGGGTTTGAGTTCAGGATGCTTGGCTAATTCTTCCTTGAGACCAGCTGCCCTTCCCTTATTTACATAGTCCTTGCTCTGGAACGAATACGTGAACTTGGTGTGGACGTCATAGGTTCCCTTCATCAACGCATAGGCATCTTCGGTCATAACCAATTCTTCGTCCGTGGGGATAACGAATATAGGTATGGGAGAGGCATCCGTAGATATCCGGGTTTCGGTATTCCGGGTATGAGAGAGATCGTTCTTGTCAGGATCGTAGACCATACCCATACCTTCAAGCCCCTGGAGGATCTTCTTCCGCATAAAGGTCGCGAATTCCCCTACCCCTGCGGTAAAGACCAGCGCATCTACCCGGCCGAGGACCGCTTTGTAGGCACCGATGTATTTCTTTACCCGGTAGGCTTCCATGTCCTGAGCAAGGCGCGCCCTGGTGTCCCCGTTCAGCGCTGCGGTTTGGATGTCCCGGCGATCCGCGTATTGGCCGGTGATTCCCAAAAGGCCGGACTTCTTGTTCAGGGCAGCTTCCATTTCCGCAGGACTCATGCCGGTCTTCCGCATCACATAGAAGGGCGCAGCCAAATCCGCATCTCCTGCACGGGTTCCCATGACCAATCCTTCCAGAGGGGTAATGCCCATAGACGTATCAAAAGAACAACCATCTTTGACCGCATTAATAGAAGAACCATTCCCCAAGTGAGCAATGATCAGGTTCGTCTTGAAGGGGTCTTTCCCCAAGAGTACCGCTGCACGTTTGGCGGTATAGAGGAACGAGGTCCCATGAAACCCATAACGGCGGACCGCATACTGCTCGTACCATTCATAGGGCATGGCATAGAGGAAGGATTCCGGGGGCATGGTCTGATGCCAGGCCGTATCCATCACCGCGCAATGGGGCACATCAGGAAGTACTTTCTTGGCAGCCTCAATACCCATGATATTCGCCGGGTTGTGCAGGGGCCCTAAATCCTTCACCTCGTTGAAGGCATGCATCGCCGCATCATCCACAATGACCGACTTAGTAAACTTGTCCCCCCCATGAAGTACCCGGTGCCCTACGGCCTTGATGACGCTCATGTCCTTAATGACCCCATGCTCCGGATCCAGCAGGGTCTTGATGATGAGATTCACCGCCTCGGTATGGGTGGGGCAGTCATGCTGGATCGTATACTCTTCCTTACCCTTCGCTTTATGACCAATGAAAGAACCTGCAAAGGTAACTTTCTCAACAACGCCTACGGCTAGAATATCCTTTGCATCCCAGTCATAGACCTGATACTTCACGGAGGATGATCCGCAATTCAGTGTCAGAATAACCATACTAAAACCTCGCTTTCCTGTACGTTATAACCCGCAAAACCGCAGATTATTGTTTTTCATTATGCTTAGTGTAGCATATCACAACCGTTCTGTATATCAATATCTATATAAGGTGAATTCGATGAAAAACTCTGTGAAGAGCGGCAAAACCCTTTCATCGTGGAAGCCCCGAATGGACGGCTTATGGGGGATGAGTCTGCGGAATGCGGA
The DNA here is from genome assembly GCA_031266255.1 of Treponema sp. Taxonomy (GTDB): domain Bacteria; phylum Spirochaetota; class Spirochaetia; order Treponematales; family Breznakiellaceae; genus JAIRLU01. The sequence continues at coordinate 1,973 of JAISBK010000116.1, read as the reverse complement.
TCGTTATTTTTCAGATATCTTCGCCAGACTTGCTGTCGCTGCGGTCTAACCTTGATTCGCATTAACAGGGTCCACCCATAATACGGCTGCATTATGGGTGGACAAAACAGAAAATTCATCCATCCTTGAAGCGTTGGATTGACATCCGGAAGGAGAGCCGGATGTCAAACATCAAGTTAGGAAAAACACCTGCTAGAAACCGTAATTAAACATTATCGGGATAAAAAATTGCGGCTTTGCTCCTTCGTGGGCATCTCCACCGGGGAGCTTGAGCGTAACACCGGCCCGGACATCTCCGCCAGCGATGTTTTTCCGTACATACAACCCAAAACCCAGGTCCAGGTAGTTGTTCTTTGCGTCGGCGGCGGGATTCATCGTTGGATCGCTATCCGGAACAATAGGGGCTTCATCGCTGCCGAAACGGGTGTCAAGGAAAATATCCGCGGACAATATCAAGCTATCCGTTAGGTAGTACCAGGGATTAAGCATAACCGCTACATCCGTGCCTTTCTTTATGGTTTCTGTTGGGGTTCCAGGCGTTGTAGTTTCCGTATACCCGCCGAATTTGGCGGAGATAACCGTCCACAGGCGGAACGGCATCGGGGCGGTAATGTCCGCGCCGATGCTTACCACATAATCGTCCTGGGTTTTCACTGTTTTTGTTTTTGTGGTTTTGGCCAAATCATTCCAGTAGTCTTTTTCATCGGCCAGCGGGACGCTTATCCCCAGATCAACGCTGACCCCCGGGATCGCCGTAAGGTTAAACGCGGCCTGGATTTTCCCCGCATCCCCCGTACCCCCCAAGGGTTTGTCAAGAGACTTATTGACCCAATCGTATTTCGCGGCCGTAGTCTTGGTCTCCCACTTACCGCTGGCGGGGTCGGAAGGGGTGTCCTGAACCCAAACGGTTTCCGTTTCTGCCTTTGAGGTCTCGGCCCACTCCTTGGTAACAAACCCGACCCACTGGGCGCGGATAAAGCCGATGTCCTTAATCGTATACCCCGCTCCCACCTGGGTATCTTTAAGCGCGTTTATAAATCCGTCTTCCTTAAACTCCCCCGCAAAGGAACGGCTATCCCCCACGCTGCCAAAACCAACCCCGAGCCAAAGCCCTTCAACCAGTTCGTAACTCAGATGACTGCCAAAGCCGCTGCCCCTGAACCGGCGGAAGGTCGTGTCTTCATCGGCTAAATCCGTGCGGACGTAACTCACGTAATTATGAAAGCCCATGCCAGAACCGGCGTATTTGAACCGGAGCTTATCAACGTTGAACATACCAAAAGTACCGGTAAGGGTTTCCAGTGCGCCGCCAAAAGGCTTTAACCAAATGTTTGCAGCGCCGTCATCAATGGCGGGAACAAATTCCCCGCTTTGATGTTCTACCGCAAAGGCCAGGTTAAACCCCATGTTCCCCTGTTCCCGCTTACCCGTAAGGCTAAGGCCGATACGGGGACCGTTACCGCTCCAGGGATTTTCAGCACCGAAATAGGTAGCCGCTGGAACATCCTTATCGGAATTTTCACCCCGTATACCAAAGGGCACCAGAACCAATCGTCCGCTTCCTCCCCAGGTAATCTCGGCAAAAGCCGCAGTACCGAGCAACAGCAATACTGCAGAAACCAACACAATCCTTTTCATCTCGTTCCTCCTGAACAGCCGGTATTTAACCGGCATCCTTATTACCGCAGAACAAAAGTTCCGTTCAAAACCAAAGTTTGCAAGAGCCTCATTCACAAGACGGATTATCCTCAATTAAGCTATGTCATGATGCACCTCCCTCGCACCCGCAGCGATTATGCGGAGGCAGTCCTGGCTTAACGATTATTGAGAGATGGGAATAACCGGGGAATAAACAGTTATAAAACTTTAATTGGGGGGGGGGGGGGGGGGGGGGTTATAAACAAACATTAAACCCCCCCAATCCCTAGTCCAAAAAGCGGTGCGGCCGGGCCCTTGTGTATTCATGTTGGAAA
>JAISBK010000186.1 GCA_031266255.1 Treponema sp. | reverse complement strand
AGTACAGGGGACCTCTGAATAAATCAAGGCCAGGTCCCGTTTAAGAGACCCTTCCTTGATACCGCATCGGATTCCGCCGGCTTGGAATCCCTGGGGAGCGCAAACCCCCCCGTCTATTGATTTCATATTTTTTCCTTTTTTTCCTTGTTTTTTATGTTAACGTGAGTTCGACCGTATCCCTAGAGGGATACGGGTCGTACTCCGAGAAATCTTTAAAAAGACCCAGGAATCGCGGTGAGTCCTGCGGTTTCATCAAACCCAAAGATGATGTTCATATTCTGCACGGCCTGACCTGCGGCCCCTTTAACCATATTGTCAATGGCAGTAACCAGGATGAGGGTCGTACCAGTAGGATCCAGATGTATGGAAATATCGCAGTAATTGGAATGTCTTACCCAATTAGTGGCAGCCGTACTCCCTGCGGGGAGCACCCGCACAAAAGGTTCATCTCGGTAAAATGCCGCGTACTGTGCCCGGATTACGGCTTCCTGATCCTTGAGTTCCTGGGCCGGCGGACGAGGTTCAGGTAACCGGGGAACCTGAACCTGCCAAGGATCACGTAACGGGATGTAGATGGTACTCAAAATACCCCGATTCATGGGGGCCAGATGGGGGGTGAAGATCAGCGGGGGATCTTCCTGGGGCGGCTTGCCCTCACCGGCAGCCATGAACCTAAAATTACGGCTGATCTCCGGGGTGTGCCGGTGGCTACCTACCTTGTAGGGGGCCAAGGCGTCTGCACATTCAGGGTAATGAAAAGAACGGCTCGGTTCCCGGCCTCCCCCGGTAATCCCCGAAGCAGCGTCCACGATGATGGTTCCGGTTCCTGCAAAGCCCAGCGCCAAGGCAGGGTAGGCTCCTAGGGATGCCCCGGTAGGATAACATCCGGGATTACCGATAATCACCGGCCCTGAAGCGGAGCGGTCTTTAATTTTTTCTCGGTTCAATTCAGGAAGGCCGTAAACCGAACGAGCCCGCAGCCCAGGGTACACAAAAGGCTTACCATACCATGCGGAAAAGGTGGCTTCATCCTCGTCAAAACGGAAATCCGCGGATAGATCAATAAAGGGGATTCCCTTTTCCATACACTGTTTGGCATAGGATTCTCCTACCCCGCTGGGAAGGGCGCCAAAAACCACTTCCGCGGCCTCAAGTACTGCTTCGGGTTTTATCAAAGGTGTTCGGACGCGCCTAAAAAGATTGGGATAGATAGAGTCAATCCGGTTTCCTTCAAAACTAACCGAAGCCAGGGCAAGGGATGTAATGTTTGGATGTCCTGCCAAAAGCCGGACTAATTCCGCCCCTGCGTATCCGGTGGCGCCAATAATACCTGCGATCATGTAATCATTCCTCCTTAAACATGCCTATGATCCTGCACAACTCAGTACCCGGTCAAGTCCCTTTTGCTCTCTGGATTATGCAATTTTTCCCTTCAGGCGCGGGTTTTACTTGTTTTGAAGACCTATAAAGAAGTATGCTCATACTATGATTACGCTATTTTCCATGAAACAGGGGGCTGTGGTTAGTATCATCGCTATCATGCTGGGGATTACCGCTTGTACGTCGATTATATCCATACCCGAACATTTAAGTCCGGCAGAGCTTATCCAAAAAGGGCAGGAAGCCTCGGATCGGAACAAATACAAGCAGTCTTTGCAGTATTACGAGGCCATCATTGAACGGTATCCTTCCTATATTGATGAAGTATGCGCTGCAGAATATGAGATCGCGTTCATTCATTATAAACAAAAACAGTATGAACGAGCCAAAAGTGAGTTCTACGCCCTGCTCAGCCGGTACGATTCCCCGGATGCGGAGCTGCTTCCTTTGCAGTTTAAAAAGCTGACCACAATCGTGCTGACTAAAATAGAGGCAAAGGAGCGCTGATCCCTTGGGTAGTACCCCATGACTCCGGCTGCTTTTTTTGCCGAAATGATAAGCCCTCATTTTAATCCAGGTGCGATTCTGGATATTTCTCAGTGCGGCAAGGTACTGGTGATAAGCGATCTGCACATGGGGGCGGGGTATCGGGACGATCTGGCTCATAACGGCACGCTCCTTATTGATATGCTGGATGGATATTATTGGCAGGGGGGCTGGACACTGGTGCTGAATGGGGATATCGAAGAACTGCTGCGTTATTCCCTGGATACAATCCGGGAACAGTGGGCGCGGCTTTACCGGGTCTTTGACCGGTTTAACGCAGCCGGACGATTGTACAAAAATGTGGGTAACCATGATGAGGGTCTCCTCTTTGAGTCCAATTATCCCTATCCTCTGTACAACGCGGTGAGGATCGAGACCGGACTCCTTCCCATATATGTGTACCACGGACACCAATCTTCCAAGGTATATACCAGCTATAATAACCTGATTAATGCGAGTATTCGCTATTTCCTAAAACCCGCGGGGATCCGGAACATAGCCAGCGCCCGTAATCCGCATCGTCGTTTTTACGTGGAAAAACATGCCTATGACTTTTCCCTGAATAACCATTGCATATCCATTATTGGGCATACCCACCGGGCCCTCTTTGAATCTCTGGGCAGGTTTGATTATATCAAATTCGAGATTGAGCGGTTGTGCCGGGATTATCCTGCTTCCCGGGGAAGCGACCGGGAACGGATTGCCGCGGAGGTCCGGGCTTTGCGCTTTGAGTTGAGTAAGCTGAAACGTTCTGAGCGGCGGGATGTCCTGCGGCAGAGCCTTTACGGCGATGAGCTGCCCGTACCCTGCCTTTTTAACGCGGGCAGTGCCATCAGCAAAAAGGGCATTAATGCCATAGAACTGACCAATGAAACTATCGCCCTTGTGTACTGGTTTCTGGAAGGACGGGGAAAACACTTTGTAAGCCGGGGGGAATATATCATAGAAAAAATCCAGGGAACCCCCTATTGCCGGTCCGTGCTTAATCAAGACCAGCTTGATTACATACAGGCACGGATAGAACTGTTGGGGAAGTCCATTTTTTCGGTATCTTCCGGAGGAGTGGCCGTTCTAGAGAACAGAGAGGAAGCCTCGGTCTCTGATTGAACCCCAGTTCCCCGTTTAGCCTGGCGCTTGGGTATTAAAAAATATAACATTAAAAAAGAGAGAATTTAAAAATGTATTTTCCTGCTTTTTATCTGCCTCTTGAGGGTATGGGAGAAACCTTAAGTACGGTCTATTTTTCGGTTATTGGTGTGTTGGCGTCTTACTTCTTTATATTGGCCGGAGCAAATATTGTAGAAATGCGCAGAAATACCCTGCCCCCGGCCATCATAGATGGTCCTCTCGTTTCAGTACTGATTCCGGTGCGAAATGAAGCGGCACATATCGAGAACTGCCTTACCACGCTCATGCAGCAAGGGTACCGGAATTACGAGATCTTGGTCCTGGATGATGATTCTCAGGATACGACCTGGGCAATCATCACCAAAGTAGCGCAAACCGATTCCCGGATCCGTATTTTTTCAGGCTCCCCGCTACCGGATGATTGGTATGGCAAGTCCTATGCCTTACAGCAACTAGCCGGTAAAGCCCGGGGGGAAATCCTCATTTTAACCGATGCGGACACCGTGCATAGTCCTTCTAGCATTTCCTGGGCAGTTACGAATATGTGCAGCTCCCATGCGGATTTTATCTCCGGGTATGTGGGACAGCAACTACGTTCTTTTGGAGAAAAAATCACCGTACCGCTGATGTTTTTTTTGACCGGATTTATCATTCCTTTGTGCTTAAACAGGTATACCCGATACTGCTTTTTTTCGGCTGCAGTAGGGCAATTTATCGCGATACGAAAAGATGTTTTTATGCACATCGGCGGGTTTACCATGATGCGGAACAAAACGAGTGAGGATATGTATCTTGCCCGGTATGTTAAAGCCCAGGGATTTAAGACTCTGTTTCTTGATGTGGGTGAACAGGTTCAATGCAGGATGTATACGGGGTACAAGGCAGCAGTAGCAGGAATCGGTAAAAATATCTTTGATTTTTTAGGGAACCATTCGGTGATCTTGGTTGCCATGCTATTTGCGGTGCTGTTCTTTTTATTCCTTCCCTTTCCCTTACTGTGCGTGATCACGCTTATCCCCAGGAATTTTCAGATGAATCTCCTTGTGGTAAATATCCTGTATACCCTTACCTGGATGATGCTTTTTATTGATCGGAAGATCCCCTGGTACTACGGGCTGTTCTGGCCCCTTATGTTTTTGAACCTCATAGCGATGGCCCTGTGGTCCTGGTTCAGAACTATTTCCGGGAAAGGATTCCTCTGGAAAGGACGGATAGTCCGCTAAAAAAACAAGTAGCAGCACGCACCATAGCGTATATTTAGTATAGTACAAAATATATAGAAAAAAGGAACAGCAGATGATCAAATCAATATCTTGCAGCATGGTCTTATGCGCCCTCATAAGCAGCATCATGCCCCTGGCAGGACAGACCCACGGATCCGTAGCCATAGATAACCAAGTGTACCAGATCCTTGAACAAGCAGCCCTGCGCGGGTTATGCGCACCTCTGGCTGGGGCAAAACCCTATTCCCGGCAGGTGATCCTTACCGCAATCACGGAAATCCTTGATGCGGATCTGGCTCATCAGCGTTTTGGCAAACTCAGTGATCACGAACGGCGTATCCTGGAGGATGTCAGAACAAGCTACACCCCTGGGCAGCGCGGCCTGGATTGGCAACGGGGAACCTACACCTTTGAAAACGATAGGAGTACCGGGAACATCCACTTCTCAGGAGAGGTGGGGCTTAAGGCAGGGTCCTGTTTTTCCTGGGGCCTCTATCCCTGGAACCGAGACGCTGCCTGGGGAACCGATACCTGGCTTGGTTTCTTTGTTAACGGTGATCTGGGGGATCATTTCTCCTATCGGTTTACGGCGGCAGGGGGTATGATACGGGCGCCCCGCGTTGCATTGGGAACCTATAACACCTATTACCAGGGTTTTACCTATGAGAACGAGGAAAAGGATCATGTCAATCAAGAAATCACCACCTATAGCCAACCCTTAGCCTCTTTTCCCTATACCTATAAACAAAGCTGGGATGGGTCGGTGCTTAATTACCGGGATATTTCCGGGAGCTATCGTGCATGGCCTTCGGATCTTTCTGTTGGGGATACGATGCTGCCTGAAATCACCGGTTCATTGCTTGAAGGGCATATACGCTACCGGGGAGGAAGGATGGATCGCGAATGGGGGGCTATGGCCAGGGGAAGCAGTCTGATTTTAAACCAGCAAGCCGCACCGTTCTTGGCCTTGGAAACCACGGTCAGTCCTTTTTCATGGTTTTATTTTTCGACCTTAACCGGCATACTGGAGTATTACAATGCCGAAGGTATCAAGCACTCAGCAGCCACCAATCAAAATGCCTTTTCCATCGCACTGTTTGAAATCAACTACAAGCGCCATCTGCATGTGGATTTTGGCAGCGCGGCCTTGTGGCCGAAACGATTTGAACTGGGCTATCTGTTTCCTTTAACCGATAATTTTTTCTACCAGAATGTCATCGGGGATTTTGATAATCTCGCCATCTTTTGCAACCTGAAAGGCCAATACCCGGGAATCGGAAGTCTGTGGTTTTCCCTCTTCGTGGATGAGATCAGTGTGGAACCCTTATTCTTTGAAAAAGACCGGGCCATGTATGCTTTTCAGACCGGAACGACCATTGCCATTCCCTGGCTGCCCTTTGCCACAGTATCCTTACGGTATACCAAAATTGAACCCTATTGTTACACCCACACCAAAGAACGTGTTCCCTGGTATGGCGATACCCTCATGGAATCCTCTTATACCAATAAAGGCAGCGGCTTAGGGTATTACTTACCTCCCAACTCAGATGAGCTGTTGCTTCGGTTTGAAGCCCTGCCCTTGCTCCGCACCAGGATGCATGTTCAATACCAGATGATCCGCCACGGCGCGGATTATGGCGACAGTGCGGTTGACGGTAGTTCCTTTTGGTCTGAGCTTGATCCCGATGGACGGAGCACTAAGGCAGTCCTGAGAAAATACTTCTTACAGGATGGTGCGTATCAATGGCAGCATATATTTAAAGTTGGTGCAGCCTATTCATGGGCAAAGGTACCGATTCAAATTTTCGCTGAAGCCGGGGTGGTAATTTCTTATTTCACCAATATTGACGGGCCTGCCAATTCGGGAAGCCCTTCATCGTATTCGGTGATTGATACTGCCGAGTATCCCAGGTCCACCGGACTGATTGCCAGCCTTGGGTTTAGATTGTTTCCTAACCGGGCAGACTAAGCCCTGCTTGTTTTTGCGTGCTTTCTCTAACAGTAAGACCCTTACTCTAAACAGAAATGGGGTCCCCGGTATTCCGTTGAACTCACGTTAAGAATCCGGGTCAGATTCCCAGGAATCTCAGCGTGCTTTCTAAAGACAGTGATATCACGGCTTACCCAATCTGGCCCAGAATCGCCGGGTCTTTGATGGCGCTGTCTTCGGCGAGGAGGAGTATCTTGGACATGACTTCCGCGGTCCGAGGGTCGTCGTCGGCAAAGGGCAGGAAGACCCGGCCACGGTGCTGGCTGGGCACGGCGAGGATGTTTACCGCACCACGGCCCATCTTGTATACCTGGGCGCTTCCCAGATGCACAGTGTACTCTCCCCGCTTGCCGGTGATTTTCGCATGACGGCCCTCGACGGTAACATTGGCGATGTGGAGGAGCCGCAGAAGCTCCCGAAGGATGGCAGCACGCATCTCTATCGTGGAATGGCTTGCCTCGGGGTCAACACCACCGACGTGGGCCACCGAGACCACGAGGTCCACATCCCGCATTACCTCGGAAAAGATCACCGGTGGAATTGCTTCCAGCGGGACGGCCTTGTGGGTTTTGCGGTCAAAAAATTCCACGGTTTCCAGCGTGGGCGCTTCGGTGTCCGCGGGAGAAAACCAGTCCGCCGCGGCGTAAAGTTTGACGTAGAGATTTTCCCGGTAATACACCCGCTGGAGGCCCTCTTCATAGTCCACGGTCCAGAGCCGGCTCTTGAGGAGGGCCACGGTTTTTTTCGGCTGTACCTGGTGACCCGCGTAGCGGCGGGAAACGGTCTTTGCTTCCCGCTCGTCCTCGTTGATAAGGTAGAGTTCCCGGAAAATCTGCTTGAAAGGCTGAACAAGTTTTTGCTCAAAGGCGTAACGCTGGCAATCGAGCCAGGTCCCCAGGCGGTAAAGGTCAAAGGGGTGGGCGATACGCACCGGGCTTGCGTCCTGCAGCTTTCCGGCAAATTCACAGAAGGCCCCGGAAGCGGCGGGGCTGCCGTCATCCTGAAGGCTGACGAAAACCAGTTTGGACAGGAGGGGCGCTACCACCGGATGATCCATGAGTGCCCTGATTTCCCCAAACGGAAATAGGTCACGGTTTACCATGACCCGTTCCAGGTTTTCCTTGGCCCGTTTGTACTGGGACTTGAGGGCCGCGGCGATTTCCTTACATTCCAGCAGGTATGGGTCTTTTTTCAGCATTGTGGGAACGGAGGCCAAGGCCTTGCCGCCTTTTTCGCAGACCAGGGAAGCCGTGCCGCGGTCATCAACGGCAACCCGCAGCTGGTAATCGCCAACGATCTTGGGGTCAAAGTATTGGGTAATGGTTTCGATTTTGAGGGCTTCCATGCGCCAGGTAAAACGTAAGGAGTCGGAGAAGCCCGCATTACGGCCCAGGTTTTCCAGGGCAATAGCGGAGGCCGTGCCTTCGCTCGCCCGCCGCTGAGCGCCGAAGCTTTTGCTCTCCTTCAAAAAAAGCTGGATGTTTTCGTAGCGCTTCAGGGCATCTTCCTGTTCCCGGTCCTTTTCCAGGGGGATAAGGGAATAGCTCAGGAGCTTGTCCTTGTTGCGCTTTTCGTGAGCCTCCTTCCACAGTGTGGCGGCGTCGAGTTTCCCCAGAACAGCGTCGGCGAAAAGCTGGGCCCGGCGGTGGTTCGCGCCGCCGGTTAAATATTTGGCGCAGGCGTAGACCAGGGCAAACCGTTCTTCCCCCAGGACGGCGTAGGCGTCCTTAAACCAGGCAATGTCAAAGGCGCCGTCGTTAAATTCCTGGGGAGTGATGGGGCTGTAGCGGGCGACTTCGGTTTCCTTTTCCGCGGAAAAACTTTCGTTGATATGGGCGTGGAAGTACCAGACCGCGCTTTTCAGGCCCGGCCAGCCCAGGTAGTCGCCCACGATGTCTATCCACGAGGGGGCGTACATGGCCGCCTCGATAAGGCGCCGGTCGGCAATTTTTCCGGCCAGGGCTGTCCGCAGGGTTTCCGCGTTGTCCGCTGCTTTGGGATGAGCATTCTTGAGCAGACTGGAAAGTACCATCTTTTTGGTCGGATCGCTGCCGCCGTAGATATAACCCCGGACCAGGTTTTCGGTTCCCAGAGCCACAAGAAGCTTCGCAAAGGTATCGGCCCCCTCGTGCCAGCTTACGTTAAGGGCCAGGTGGCTCACCTCGGTGGCGCTATCTCCCCGCTGGAGTTCAATCTCGATAAGCCTGGCTGCCGCTTCGTCGGCAACCTGTTTGAGCAGGGGATACGTTTCAACGTCTTTTTTACAGCGATCCCAGCGGATCTTTCCCGCGTAGTTTCGGATACAGTTGTCGCCGGCAAGCATCATCGTCCGATAGAGGGCGTCGATTTTAAGGATACCCAGGTCCACCGCCCTGGCCACGTCAACCGCTTCCATACTGCGGTAAAACAGGCCCGAAAGCCGTCCCAGGTTAAAGCAGAACGCGGTCCAGGTTGTGAAATGTTCGTCTGTAGACGCGGCTTCCTTCAGCTTGTTAACCAGGAATTCCACCTCGCGGGTATCGGCGAGGGTGTCATCCTCTTCTTTGTATTGGTAGCTGTAGTAAGCCCGGCGGTTTTCTTCGTCCACGGGCTTCTTCCAGTCTTCTTCGGCAACGCTTGTTACGAGGGAGCTCAGCGCGCCTGAAATAACGGCAAAGCGCTCGTCCTCGGCATATTCGCCGCAGAGGGTGCCGATGATGCTCATGGCCAGTTTGCCGTATTCCCGTTTGTAGTACCAGGCGATGCAGTTGTCCAGCTCCTTTGCGTGAAAAAGTTTGTCGATAAGGGTATTCGCCCAGGGCTGATGGTCCGGCACGTAGCGGCCGTTATAGTCCTTCACCTTTTCCATGAACATAAAAAGAAAGATCTCGTTAAAGCCGACCTGGTTGTCTTGTATCCATCCGCGCCATACGTCCGGTAAAACGAATTTTTCAAACAGGGACATATCGTGATCATCGTCTACTTCGGCACGGCTCCTGGCCCACTCAAGGCCGCCCAGGGCCACTTCCTCATCCCCGTCCCAGGTATGTATTTTGTAGGTAAAGTCCCGGTTTTCTTTAATACGTTCGCAGAGGGCGTCGAAAATGGTTTGTATCCGTTCGGGGGAAAACCCAAAGATGTGTTCCAGCGTATGGCGGTTATCGGTCCCGGGCAGGGGAAGATCCGGCGCATAGTCCGGGTCGTAGAGGCCGAAGCCGTTTACCTTGCCGTACGTTGCCTCCCGCGCGCGTAACGAATCAATCAGAACCTGTTCCCTGCCGGTAACCCGCGGCATGAGGGGCAAAAGTTCCACGGCCGCTGTCCTGGCCAGTTTTTCCTCTTTGACCAGCTGGGTTAGCATATCAAGGCCCCCCAGACGTTTGTTTTCATCTCTGTCTGCCAGAAGGGCCTTCGCCGCCCCAAGGGGCCGTTCCCCGTCCAGGCTGAGGAGAATCTTGAGGGCATTCTGCCGGAGGTCCCCGGTTTTTAACCCAAGAAGGTTACTGATTGCTTTTTCTTCTGCTGCGGTAATGGTATTCGTAACGCCCCTTGCACCGGCGCCTTTTTTGGAAAATTCCATGATGGTCTTTAATGCCTGGGAGCGGACGCTCATGCTTTTATCGTTTAACGACGTGAAGACAAAGGCCCGGCTTTTTGCGTCCTGTGGATTCTCCAGGAAAAAACGGATAAAGAAGGCACGGTTGTCCGGATCGGAGTCGGGCATAAGATCAATAAGCCGCGTTGTTTTTTCCGGATCAAAATCATACCCGGCGATGATGAGCAGCCTTGAAAACAGATCGCTCCGGTCAAGGGAAAGATCGCACCAGGGGAAGGGCTTCCCCTGGGCGAAGTAGCCATTGGCCGGAATGAGGGGGATCATGGTTATGAGAGAGAGGAACTGCTGGCCCCGCTCCGGGCCGTCCGCAAGAATCCGGTGAGACCGGCATTGATCGCTGAAACTTTCCGCGGTCTGATGCCAGCCGGTATAGGAGGAAAGGTAATTGCGCATAACGAGCGAAAGCACATCCAGGTCCGTCTCGCCCAAAAGCCGGGCGGCGGAGAAAGACTGGAGGATGTCGTTTTCCGTCTGTAACAAAAAATACAGGGCCGTCAATTTCCGGTATTTCTCACCCCTCAGCAGTTTTTCGATAAGCGTAACCGCGTCGTTCATCTCCCGGACCGAAGCGGCCCAGAGCGCGGCGTAGAGTTCCGTTACATCCGCGCTTTCCGCCCCGGCCGCCAGGGCCTTTGGATCGGTAAGATAGGTGTACCCCAGGGAAAGCAGTTTCGCGGCAACCCGTTTGTCCTCAAAGGTTTCCCCCAGGCCCATCCATACATCCAGTGCCCGGACCGCCGACGAATAGCGCAAGAGCTCATTGTCCAAAACAATTTTCATCATGCGGATAAAGAATTCGACCCGGCCGTTATCGGCGTTTTCCAGAATGGACTGGCGCAGCCCTTCCTGGAGTTTCGCTGCCAGGAGCAGCCCCTCCAGGAGCTGCCAAAGTTCCTCGTTGGCGCTTTTGACCATGCCGTTGATGAGGTAATCGGAAAGGAACGCGGT
>JAISBK010000134.1 GCA_031266255.1 Treponema sp. | reverse complement strand
TCCTCATATTTTTCTCTTTTTTCTAATTTTTATGAATTGTACCGATATACTTAGTATGGTATCTTGAAAATAGTACATGAGGAGCAGGAATAATGAAAGGTTATAGATTCCCTTGGGTTTTAGAGGTGCTGGTTTTTGGATGCATGTTCTGTATGTTACCGGAGCTGGTCCAGGGACAGGTTAATACGGATGAGCTGGGAAAAGGGCAGGCAACCGTTGAATTTTTCAATTATGAAGGGCCGGTTACCCGAATCGACACCAGGGCCCAGATCCGCGGTATTGGCTATACCCTGGGGACCGAGGTACGAGCTGGTGCAGCCCGAAGCGGAGCTGAGAACCGGTATTTCGTGATCCGTGGAGCCTCCGCGCCGGAAGGTACCCGCTTGGATGCGGATATTTTCGGCTTAGGGGCCGGTGTAGGGGTTGATCATATCCGCAATCTCAGACTCATTTTGCAGGGGTATTTGGAAGGGGCCTATAATTATTCAGCCCAGGATGCCAATCTCCTGGCCCAATACATCACCATCTACAATGCCGTATACCGGGGAAACTGGCGGTATTTTAACACCACGTACAAGCAATCCGTCCTCAGATACTTGACCGCAGATAACGCCGGACTTTCGGTGCGGTTTAATGAATGGCCGGGAAGAACCCTCATGCTCATCCCCTTAGGCATAGGAAGCGCAGGATCTTTGAGCGCCATTGATACCACGTCAATCAGCGATTCCACGGTACTGGACGAATTGCGTAAAGAAGGCGATTTGAGTATAGACCAGCGTAAAGATATGGTTGACTTTAAGGAGCGGGAAGCCGAAGAAGCGGAACTGGAAGCCATGAGGCAGCAGCAAGAGATTGCCGAAGAAGCGGCCAGGCTCGCCGAGGAACGGGCGGCGCTGGAAGCTGAACAAGAGCGGATTGCCCAGGAACAGGCTCAGGCTGAAGCCGCCGCAGCCCAGGGTCAGGTAAGCCCTGAAGAAGCTGAGCAAGCCGCCCAGGAATTAGCGGCCCAAGAAGCAGCGGCCCAACAGCGGGAACAGGAACTCTTGGAACAGGAAGCTGCTTTAGCAGAACAGCGTGCCCAGGCCGAGCAATTGGAAGCCTTTGCCGAGCAGAAACGAGATGAAGCGCAACAGGACAGGGAGACTATCGCCGGAGATCAACAGGGTAGGATAGACGCTGCCGGGAGGGGCCAGGTAATCGCTGAAGCAGAACCTGAAGATCCTTCAAGAGGAGTACCGGGCAGCGCTGAACAGGCCGAGGGAGAAGTTGGAGAAGCAGGTGAAAATAGAGAAACTGGAGCAACTGGAGAAAATACCGGGAGCGATGAAAGTAGCGGCGAAGATGCTGCACAGGACGCAGGAGACGAAAGCGCTGCCGGGGAGGATGGCAGCGATCAGGAGACCTCAGCGGATGAAACGAGTAATGATGAGCAGCGCGCGGAGGCAGGAAACGCTGAGACGGTTACCGACGAAGCGGTTGATGAGGAAGGCAGCGCGGAGGATACGGTAGTCGAAGAGGACAATGAGGACGCTGGAGCAGCAGAAACCAGCCCTGAAACAGACGCAGAAGATACTGGGGATGAACAGCAGGAACAATCCTTCTTAGCGGTGGAAAATGCCCAGGTACCGGGGGTAATCGGGATGGCCTTAGCCGGTTCCACTACACCCCTGGGCAGTGTGGTTAAGATCAATCCTGCATCAGGCGCGGAATTGAAGCGGACAACGCTCAATACGATTAATATCAGAACCGTGGTTTTAGTGGATAATCAGATCATTGCAATAGCGGGGATTGGGGCTACCCAGCGCTTGGTGGCCATCGATCCTAATACCCTGGACGTGCTGTATCAGGGGGAGGATGAGATACATCAAGAGAGCCTGCTCTGGGTTAATGGCCAGGATATCTATGGGTTGATTGTTTTTGAGGGAAACTGCTACCTTGCCCGGTTTGATACGGCCTTGACCCGTCAAGCTCAGTCAGAGATAAGGATACATCCCTATGGGACACTGCTCATTCAGGAGAACATGCTCAGTACGCAAGATGCTGAGGGCAAGGCAGTACTCCTTGATCCCATTGATTTGGTCGAATGAAGATAAAGAGCAAGGAGGGTTTGCGGGCTTCTATACCCCCTGGGGGTATAGAAGCCTATAACTCTTGTTCCCGAAGGCCATAGCCTTCAGGGGTGTCTTTTTGACTGTCTCCGAAAGGCTCCACATGGACCACAATATCATAAACGCCCTCCACCCGTTCTTTGATGGCCCTTTCAACATGAGATGCGATGGTATGGGCTTCCTGAACCGTTAACTTGGGATCTACCTCAATATCGATATCAATATCCCAGAGACCGGCGATACGGCGCATTCTTGTCCGATGGGGATTTCCTGCACCCTTTACCGAATGGACCGCCTCAAAAACAGCCCTATAGGATTCCTTCCCGGAACCTCCGTCCATAAGTTCCACATTAGCTTCGATAAAAATAGCTACCGCCGATTTAATGACCCAAAATCCCACCAACATAGCTGCCAGGGAATCAATAAGCCCGATACCCAGGACCAGGGAAAGACCGGTCCCCAAGAGGACCCCTAGGGAGAGCACCACATCGGCGACCATGTTTTTCGCATTTGCCCGGAGCATAGGGGAATGTGCTTTGTTACCGAACCATTGTTGAATCCAGGCCAGGGAGATCTTTCCCATGATAGAAAAAAGGATTACCCCCAGGGCTGATGCTGCGGGTGCCGGGGATTGAATACTTTGGATACTGGAGAGCACTTTTCCCCCAGAATTAATGATGAGCTGAATTCCCGCAAAGAATAGGGTAAAAGACAAAAGCGCGGTGGCTACGGTTTCCGCCCTTCCATGCCCCCAGGGATGTTCCGGATCCGCGGGTTGGGCAATCACCCCAGCCACGATAAAGGACATCAGGGCAACCAGGACATCCATTGAGGAATCAATACCGTCACCTATCACCGCCAAACTCCCGGCGTGTAAGCCGAATCCAATTTTGGCAGCAGCCAAGATGCTGTTACCCAGTAGCGCGATAAGAGACGCCGTTTTTATCAGACGGGCCTTAGCTGCGTTGCCTGGGACGCTTTTTTTTACGGTCAACCGAGATGAAACTCCCTGTTTTTATTTTTTTCTCACTTTCGTAATGATTTAACTTAAGTATAAGGTCATTCTGGTACCTGTTCTAGGAGTTTGTTAGCTATAAAATCGTTTTTTATTAAAAACCAGTAGCAATACCGCCTGAAATCTAATATACTAAACTCATAATTTTATAGAGAATTTATATGAATACGCAAAAGGGTCTTATGAAGGTATGGATGGTATCCTGGTTTGTCTTGATAGGTAGTACGGTTTTTGCCGATGAGGATCTACGGTATGCTATCATCGAGACCGCCAAGCAGTATCAGGGAGTTGCGTATCGATACGGCACCGAATCTCCCAATGCTTTTGATTGTTCTGGGTTTGTCCGGTATGTGTATCGAATGGCAGCAGGGATCGAGCTTCCCAGAACATCGAAGACCATCGGGGCCTCCGGACAATCGGTTCGCATAAGCGAAGCCCAGATGGGGGATGTGGTGATCTTTGCATCTCAAGGGGTGATCAACCACGTAGCGATTCTGCTGGATGCTGATTCGATCATTCACGCGGTTTCCTTGGGGCCTAAGACCGGGGTTATCGTTTCCTCCTTGAAGGATCGGTATTTTGGCCCGCGGATTATCGGAGTACGATCCTTTCTGCTTTCTCATGAATAATCCTTCTTATCGCTCCTATTCAAGGGCTACTCCCAGCCAATACTGGGTTTCATTCATACGGGCACTAATACGGCCCAAGGCTACGGAACTGGTGGTTTCCGCTACAAGCCAGGCTTTGTTGTTCAGGGTAAACCGCGCGCCGGTTCCCGGCAGATCCGCAAGACCCATGGCGTGACTGTAATGCGGGGACACCATGATAGCTGCGGGGATATTGGCCTGTTCCAGTAGGAGGGCCCAAAGCAAAGCCCGGCTGTCGCAATCTCCCCGGCCTTCCACCGCAGCGCTGACCAGGTTAACAAAATCACTGCCCAGGAAGTCCCGTTCATAGGTAAAGGACTGTACCCAACCCAGGGCCTTTTCCGCCAGGTTCCGGTTTTCCAATGCCGGGATATTCCAGAAACGTTCCAGCATAAAGGCAACATGGAAGAGACGATCAAAAGAATCCCGGTAAATGGTTCGATAGAAACGAATCCAGGCTTCTTTCCACTGAGGTGAGTTGATATACTGCCTGAGAACCTTGAATTCCCGGTCAACCAGGGCTTGGGCGGCTGCCGCGTCATGCTCGTATATAAAGGCCTTTACCGGTAAACCGGCCAGGGCTACCTGCTCCTGATTGCCGCGGGGATACTGATACTCGGTGATGGGGCCGGGAACCAGCCGATCCTGGGGACCAGGGACAATAGAATCCAAAACAGAAAAATGGATCTCCGCTCTAGTTCCGATCCGTTCAGGCCCATAGGATAAGGCGAGGAGCAGGGGCTTTTCGCCTCCTTGTTCAGGGGATTCCAGTTCAATACAAAGACCCCAGCCTTGGGAAGGGCCGCTGGTTCCTGGAAATCGTAATCCCATGAGAACCGCCTTTTTATTACGATAGGTAAAGGACCTGATGTCTCCTTGGCTGTTCAAACGCCGTTGTACATCCTCGGCTACAGCCTCTACCGAAGGGTATGGGTTCTTTGACCGGGAACCATCAGGCTGGAGGATACCGGCATAAACCACCAAATCAAGCTGGGTTTCCTCTTCCTGGGAAAGAAAGGAGAATCGGTCCTTGCCATTACCTGCAACGAGTTGATATCCTTCAGGGGGATCGATTTGAAAACCCCAGGCCGGGGAAGCCATGGGTGAAGCGGCCAGTAAACCTGAGGAAAAAAGAAGCAGAAAAAATCTGGTTGTGCTGTATTGGATAATCCGGGTAAGACTATTTCTGAATACCATGATAGTATCATTTTCGACCATTCTTGCAAGAAAGGTAATTAAGGTAATAAGAGAAAGAAGGGAAAAAAGGGTGAAACCGCCTATAGCCGTACTTTTTGAAAATGAATATTGTATTGTCCTGAATAAACCGGCAGGGCTTCCGGTCCAAGGTGGTGCCCGGGTTGGGGCTTCCCTAGATGGGATTCTTGGGGAACGCTGGTCTCCCCGGCCCCTGTTGGTCCACCGGCTGGATAAGGATACTTCGGGTGTCATCCTTGTAGCAAAAAACCGAGCAGCCGCGGCTCGATTTTCCGCGTTATTTTCCCAGCGGCAGGTGATTCGCAAACACTACCTCGCGGTCTGTGCTGGCAGACCGCCGGAAGATTCGGGAACCATAACGCTCAGTCTTGAGATTCGGGGAACCCGGAAATCCGCTGAGACAGGCTATACCCGGCTTTCAGGAGAAAAGGATTTTTCGCTCCTTGCCCTGGAACTGGGTACTGGCCGCATGCACCAGATCCGGCGACATTTAACCCAAATCCAGAACCCTATCCTGGGGGATGATAAATACGGTAATTTCACCCTTAACAAAGAACTGTATAAAACCCGAGGCCTTACCAAACTCTTGCTCCACGCCTCACGGCTCTGGATCCCCCAGGGGGAACAGCTCCTGGGATTTTCTCTGGATATTACCGCTCCACTGCCTGGGTATTTCCAGACCTTTATCCAGCTTTTTAAACCCTAGCAGTTTGACTCGATCTTTTAAAGATAAATATATTGACAAAATTTAGAAAATGTTATAATATCCATTTTATGGAATGTAATATTATGAAGCAAAAAATATCTATCTGTATGTTTTTTATAAATATAATTATATTCTCTCAAGAAAACAATAATAACACAGAAGATAAAAATGTTTATGATTATGGAATGGCGTATGGTATTACAATATATGGTGAAAAACCTGAAGAATATGCACGGGAAACAACGGAAGGATATATAATAAGCCAATTAAACGGCTTTCCATCTAAAAGAAAAGAATTTATTGAAACAAAATTTCTTGAAGAAGCCGGATTCCGCCGAACTGGTAATGTTAGATATAGAAAATCAACTGGTTCAGAAAAGGCTTTATCGGTTTTACATGGAATAGGTCATGCCTTTAGTCTTGGTATAGTGCCAATGATACCATTTTTTGAAATAGACTATGCACAATTACCCAATGGTGAATATTATAAATTCGAGCAAATACTAGTAACAAGTAATTATAGAACTATTTCCCCTGAGGTACTCATTATTCTTGAGTTAGAATACAAACTGCAAATTGAATTCTGGGATGGAATATTAATAGAAAGTAATAATTTAAAGTATTATACAGAACATAACATTCACTATTTTGAAGAACTGATAATGAAACTGCCCGAACTTCCTGAAAGCATAATGGAACTTAAAGAAAGATACTTGAATATAGAATTACCCAAAATTAAAGCTGCATTGGAAAGGTATAATAATCCTACAGAAGATTATTTAAGAGCAAAAGAAAATTTAAAAGAAATATATAATTGGGGGAAATAAAGTACAGTAAAACTGTGCCCAGGTCTGTATACGCTTCGCTATATTCATACATGTTATTATACATAATCTCAATCATCTTCTGCCCTTTATTCCGGCAATGGGATCCCCGGGTATTGCGTGTAGCGATCGAGAACCTCGGTGAATGAGGCGGTGATGCGGTTCTCATCGCCAGGCAAAAGGGTGCGGATATGTAGGATGAGACTGCTGTCGTGGATGCCTGCAATTACCGGAACACGGGCAGTTCGGAAACCAGCGGCCAGGGTTTTCGCACCAACAGAACCGGCTCGTATTTCTACGCCGAAGCCGGGAAGTGAATCTGTGGGGTAAGCCCCGCCTCCTACTGCATCACCAGTCTCCACAACCGAAACGGCAAAATCACCGGCGTTGAGAAGGGGCAATTTCAGGTTTGCAGCAACCCCCTTTAACCTACGGCACAAGGAACGGGCTTTTTTCAGAAGATCACTTTTGTCCGCTTCGATCATCCTGATTACCGGTATTTCCCCCTGCCTAGCGGAAAGGTAGATTCTGAGGGTCGCCTCAAACGCCGCAAGCGTCATTTTATCCACCCTCAAGGCTCGTAAAAGCTGGTGACGCTTCATCTTATCAATGAGCGGCTTTGAACCGGCGATTACGCCAATCTGCGGACCGCCAAGCAATTTATCTCCGGAAAATGTTACGATGCCGGAACCGGCTTTAAGGCAGTCCCGGACTGCGTGTTCCCGGTTTACGAAAGGTACGCCAAGCTGACAAAGCAGCCCACTGCCGAGATCCTCCATAAACACCAGATCCCGGGAAGACGCAAGCGCCGCCAGTTCATCCCGAGATGTTGATTTTACAAAGCCGTCTATGCGGTAGTTTGACGGGTGAACCTTGAGCAAAACCGCGGTGTCTTCCGTGATTGCGTTACGATAGTCGTCTATATGGGTTGAGTTTGTGCAGCCAACAGCTTTCATTTTTGCGCCGGAAAATACGAGTATTTCAGGAATTCTGAACGAATCGCCTATCTCGACAAGTTCACCGCAGGATACGATGACTTCACGCCCCGCAGCCGTGGCTGACAGCGCCAGGAGCACCGCCGCCGTGTTGTTGTTGACGACCAGTGCTGCTTCCGCTCCGGTCATGCGACAGATGAGCCATTCAACGTGGGAATTGCGTCCACCCCGCCCGCCTTTTTCCAGCGAATATTCCAAAGTGCTGTAAACACCGGATACATCATATACCGCGCGAAGCGCTTCATCCGCAAGCGGCGCGCGGCCAAGGTTGGTGTGAATCACAACTCCTGTGGCGTTAACGACCGGTTTCAGTGTACTCGACGACCGTACACGGAGGAGGCTTTCTGCACGGAGCACGACAAGTTCATCCATCGGCAGACTAAATTGTGCTCCTGCGCATATATCGTGTTTTAACTCGTCAAGCGCCTCGGTGATTATTTTTTTGACCCTCTCTCTACCAAGGCAGCCGTAAAACGCAACAGCCCAGGCCGCGTTAAGGAGTTCGTCCATTGCCGGGATAGAACGCAGTACCTTGTTTGTATCGGAATCCGTCGTAATCAAACCGCCTTGCGATGATAAATCGCCTGGTATTCTTTTCCACAGGGCAGGTACATCGTGTTCCATTCCACATCCAGTTCCCCAAGCAGCTTCAAAAGCGCCCCGGGTTCCTCGGTCTCTACCTCGGCAGCATAGCCGCAGGAAGAACTCACGTTTCTTGGTACGGGGATAAGGGTACAAAGAAAACCCTGTTCCCGGTACGCCCCCTGTAAACGCAGACTCGAACTTATCGAATCAAAGGTGAGCAGCATCCGCACCTTAACCCGCTCCTGTGGTTATGCGCCACCCGCCAACAGTCGCCTCCACCCGCACCGCACGTCCCTTCCCCTCAAGCAGATTCTTCACATTGTCCCGAGCAGCGGCGCTGGACACGTCCACGGAAAAAGACGCTGCGCCGTACTCCCGCAACGCGCGCTCCGTCAACAGAACAGGTTCCGGACAGGACAAGCCGCAGGCATCCACTACATTTGAAACGCTCATGCTTGTACCGATCCTTTTCGACTGCCGTTGCTATTTAACAACGCTATGCAGGTAAGAACCACAAAGCCCGTAACACAGGCAATCTGGCCATTAAGCGGCACACCCGCAGGAGAAGCCGCAAGACCAAAGTTGTGGCTGATGGCTGCCCCGACCAAGAGACCCAAAACGCAGACAGCCCCGTCCGCGCTGCCTTCTCCTGCCATAATGCTCTGACGCAGCGGGCAGCCGCCAAGCAGGACAGAACCGTAGCCCGCGAGGGCCATGCCCAAAAAATTCCACACAAAATCAGTATGGGCTATAGGCTGACCAGTAAAACCGACCTGTACCCTGCCGGTCAGCAGATTACCGATAAGCGCGGCTGCAAACACCGCCGCGTACACAAGCAGCATTGAAGGATTCTTGATGAGGATCAGGTCCCGAAAGCCGCCGGCCATGCACATACGGCTTGTCTGGGCAATGCCGCCCACGACAAGACCGGCAGCCAAAGCCAGCAGTACCGGCGCGTGCATTGAGCCGGGGCCTGTTTCGCTAAAACGGATGAACGCGGGCCTTACCAGCAGGAAGACCAGGAGCGCCACTGCCAGCGCGGGCATCATAAAGCCCGACGCCCGTGGCTGGTCGTGGGCGCGTCCCAGGGAAAAACCTTTTTTCAGCATCACGGCACCCAAGGCGATGCCGCTTACAAAACCCACGAGCCCCACCAGGGCGTTCATATCTCCGCCAGCAAGACGTAGCACCATGCGCAGGGGGCAGCCCAGGAACACCAGAGCACCTATGATGACAAAAACGGAGATGAAAAACCGCAGCAAGGGCGCCGAGCCGCCTGAAGCGCGGAACTCCCGGCGACTTAGTGAAAGAATAAAGGCTCCCACGATAAAGCCCGCTATTTCAGGACGAAGGTACTGAACGGTTGCCGCACTATGCAACCCCAGAGCACCGGCAGTGTCCCTGATGAAACAGGCCACGCATATACCCATGTTAGCGGGATTTCCAAATACCGTTAACAGCACCGCCAATGCCCCGGTAACGCCGCCTGCAACCAGCAGCATAACCGGCCATTTTTTTTCCTTCATCATGTTACTCCTACGGTCTTTTGCGCAAAAAATGGCGGAGGCGTGTGAGAATCGAACTCACCAAGGACGTTTCCGCCCTTTGACGGATTTGAAGTCCGTAGCCGCCACCAGGCGACATTCACCTCCGTATACAGCAGTAATTACTCTAACACGATGAAGCTTCATTGTCAAAT
>JAISBK010000207.1 GCA_031266255.1 Treponema sp. | reverse complement strand
ATTGACGAGAACCCTGCTTTAAAAGACGTGGCCGCCGTAAAAAACAGGCGTTATGTGATTATTCCTCTACAGGATGTCATGCAGGACATCAGGGCCGCGGATACGGTACAAACCCTGGCCAAAGCGTTTTATCCTGATTTGTTCAACTAAGCCTGAACCTTATGAAACGCCGCATCGTTGCCGTCTTTATGCTGCTGCCGGCAGTCCTGATAGGTTCAGTGGTATTGACGGTTTCTATCGGCGCCGTCAGCATTGACGCAGGAGTGGTTTACAAGATACTGAAAGTGCAGTTGTTTGGAACCGCCCCTGCGGGTGGTTCCGAATGGACTACGCCGCAGTTTCACATCGTATGGCATGTCAGGGTCCCCCGAGTTCTTTTGGGTATGTTTACCGGGGCAGGACTGGCTATCTGTGGCGCGGCCATGCAGGCTTTGACCCTGAACCCTATCGCGGATCCCTTTATCTTGGGCGTTTCATCAGGCGGTTCCGCGGGCGCGGCTCTGGCCCTGCTTACGCCTATCATGCTTTTCAGCGGTTCCGGTCAGGTGACGGTTATGGCTTTCATCGGCGCTTCCCTGGCATCTCTACTGGTTTACGCCATGTCGCGTCTGGGGGACAGTACCCGAATTCAGCCGGTAGCCCTGCTGCTTTCAGGTACGGCGGTTAATGCCCTGATGAGCGCGGTTACCAATATCCTGATCTTTCTGGCGAAAAGTCCAGAAAGCATTGCCACCGTGTACTATTGGCAGATGGGAAGCATTGCCTCGGCCCAATGGAAAACACTGCCCCTGCCGGCCTTCGCGGTGACGGGAAGCATCCTGTTTTTTACATTGAATGGATCGCGGTTCAATGTGCTCATGATGGGCGATGAGGATGCGGTCGCGCTCGGCCTCAATGTGCAGGAGTTCAGAACCCACATGATGCTTATCTCGGCTTTTGTGGTTGGTTCTCTGGTTTCCGTGACCGGGATTATTGGTTTTGTGGGACTTATGGTTCCTCACCTGGTCAGAATGGCTTTGGGGATTACGGATAACCGGGTGGTAATTCCGGCCTGCGCCCTTTCGGGCGCCCTGTACCTGATATGGGCCGATGCCGGGGCGCGGGGCTTTTTCGGGGCTGCTGAAATTCCCCTGGGAATCGTTACCGCGTTTGTGGGCGCCCCGTTTTTCGTGTTTCTGCTCCTGCGTCAGCGTATGACCGGAAGGGGAGGGGTAACCTGAGTATTAGTTTTCGGAATGTTGAAACGACGCTTGGAAAAGCAAAAATTTTAAAAGGCGTGAATCTTGACGCCGAAGACGGCAGGCTCACCGGAATTGTGGGTCCAAACGGAAGCGGAAAATCCACCCTGATAAAGACCTTGTTCGCCCTGGCGGGTCTGGATGCAGGCAGCGTATGGATAGATGGAATCAATATCAAAAACCTAAACAGAAAACAACTTGCCCGGCGGGTGGGGTATGTCGGGCAGGAGATGAACTGCGCCTTTGATTTTTCCGTACGCGAAGTCGTGGCTATGGGACGGTTCCCCCATACCGGGAAGCAAAGAACCGAGGGGAAAACCGGGAGCTCGGTTGAGGACGCCCTGATGGTTTTGCATATCCGCGAATTCGCCGACCGCAGCGTATTAACGCTTTCAGGAGGCGAAAAGAAAATGGCCTTTCTCGCCAGGGCTATAGCCCAGGGGGTCAACACGATCGTCCTTGATGAGCCTACGAATCATCTGGATATTAAGCACCAGCTTTTTATTCTGGACTATTTAAAAAGCAGCGGAAAAACCATACTGCTGGTAATCCATGATCTAGCTCTGGCGGTACGCTACTGCGATGCATTATATCTCCTGTATGGCGGGCGAACCGTGGCCCATGGAACTCCAGAGACCGTACTGACCAGGGAAAATGTCCTGAATGTTTTTGGGGTGAACGGGGCGGTAACCCGGGCGCCCGATGGCAGGCTGACTTTTTCGCTTGATTGAATTCCGGGAGTTACCGTTTAGCGCAGCGCGGCGAGGTATTAAACCCTCAAGGAAAACAAAGCGGCTCATGCAAAGCCGCTTGCCGAACTCGCGTTACGCTAGTCCACCTTTGATGACCATGAGCCGGTACGTGCCATCTTCGTCTTGGGTTACCTTGAGCACTCGGTGCCCCTCTTCTTTGAGACTCCGAGGAACATTTTGAATCGGTTCCCCTTGGTTAAGCCGTACCTCCAGTACCTGCCCGTCTTCTAGTTCCTCCAAGGCTACCTTGGTTTTGACAAAAGTAACCGGACATACCACGGTGGTGATGTCTACGTGAGCGTCTATGTGCGGTTCTTCTGGTTTCATGCGAGCGCCTCTTTGAGTTGTTTTTGTAAGATTTCAGGTCCCACCCGGCTGAGGGTCTTCCCTAAGCGTTCACCGCTTTGGGCATGGGCCGCAAAAAAAGCAAGCACTGCGTCCGCAGCCTTAAACACCTGATCCTTTTCAAAAAGGATGGGGAGCAAGTGCAGTCCTGGTTTAATGGTATTACCGAACATACCGCCAAAGGACAAAAGATAGCCGCTCTCTCCGTGCCATGCGTTAGAAGGACAGGATTTGACACACTTCCCACAATACACACACCATGAGGCGTCAAATGAGAGCACCGTTTGATCCACGGTAATTGCCTTGACCGGACAAACCGCCGCGCAGAGTCCACAATAGGAACAGGCCGTACTCTGCCATTCAGGGAAAAGTCCCCCCTTGATCCCAAGGTCATTTTCTTCAGCTTTAAGGCAATTGTTCTTACAACCCGTAATACCAATCTTAAACTTATGAGGCAGTTCTTGTCCAAAATAACGGGCATCCAGTTCCTGGGCAAGCGCCGCAGTTTCAATAAGACCGCTCGGACAAAGGGCTGCTCCTTGACATGCCGTAACGGTTCGTACTCGTGGACCGCAGGCTCCGGGTTGCAAGCCCACGGTAGCCAGTTCTTTCTTGATACGCGCTATATCCTCCAAAGCAACAAAAGGAATCTCCACTCCCTGCCGGGAGGTAAGGTGAATATACCCATGACCGTACTGGCTTGCAATCTCACTGATTTTTGCCAGTTTATCCGCAGTAAGGTGCCCCCCAATTACCCGAAGACGAAGCGAGAACCGGTCCTTTTGAATTTGCCGCATGAACCCTCCTTTTTTGAGGGCCCCATAATCAACCTCTGCCATAGTGTTCCTCCATTCTTATGTTCTTATGGGATCTTTACCCAATCTCACCTGGTTGCGAAGAACGCAACACTATAGGCAAGGAGCATAAAAGTCCATATAATAGAACTGTATACTAGCAGATTGGAGTAATAACATCTATCGGTTCAGTAGGATAGTTACCAAGCAGGCAAAGACGACCTGTACTTCAAACGTATCCGTTCTGAATAGGGGTATTGGGTCTGCATTGGCTGTTGGCGTAAAATGAGGCTCTTTCAAAACTTCCGTTTTGAAACTGGTTCGATTATCTATTTTTTAGTAAGGATATAACCATCAGACTGTATTCGCTTTGATTTTGTTCTTAATTAAGAGGGCACTATGCAATTAGGAGGACATCATGAAAAAACGGGCGCTTATCAGCGTGTTTGATAAGGAAGGAATTACTAGGTTAGCTTCTTTTTTGGCTGCATCAGGCTGGGAAATTCTTTCCACCGGCGGTACCTTCCGGTTTCTGCAAGAGCAGCAGATTCCAGTGCTGGATGTTAAAACCGTAACCGGTTTTCCCGAATGTCTTGACGGTCGGGTCAAGACGCTCCACCCTGCGATTCATGCAGGACTTTTAGCCAAGCGTCAGGATCCAACACACCTTGCGGCCTTGGAAAAAGCAGGTTTTGCTCCCTTTGATTTGGTCTGCGTCAACCTGTATCCCTTCTTTGAAAAAGTTCAGGTAGGCCTTACCCTTGGGGAAACCCTGGAATTCATTGATATTGGGGGACCCGCGCTGCTGCGTTCAGCCGCGAAGAATTACCAAGAGGTGATCGTGATTTCGGATCCTGTAGATTACTCCGCGGTAATAGATGCCTTACAAGGCGGGGGGGATCTAGCGCCGGATCAGCGTAAAGTCCTGGCAGGCAAGGTTTTTGCCCTGACGTGTGCTTATGACGGCGCGGTTGCCCGGTATCTTCTGGACGAACCCCTCCCTGAGTATTTGCCGCTGTCTCTTAAAAAGACCCAAGTCCTCCGGTATGGTGAAAATTATCATCAATCCGCGACCCTGTATTGTAATACCGATGCGCCTGGGGCTTTTGCTGCTATGGAACAGCTCTCTGGAAAAGAGGTGAGTTATAACAACATCCGGGACTTGGATCTGGCATGGAAGGTGGTCTGCGCTTTCGGCCTTCCCTCAGATGGAACGCTTCCCTTAGGAGAAGCAGACTTGGAAGGGATCGTGCCGGCTTTCCCCAAGCTGCCTCCGGTTTGTTGTGTGGCGGTGAAGCACAATACGCCCTGCGGGATTGCCCTGGGCACGAGCCTGCTTGAGGCATATACCAAGGCTTATAACTGCGATCCGGTTTCTATCTTCGGAGGTATTGTGGGCTGTAATGTTCCCATGGATGTCCAGACTGCAAAGAAATTGGTAGAACTGTTTCTGGAAATCGTGGTGGCCCCGGATTTTGATGCTGAGGCATTACAAATCCTGAAACAAAAGAAAAATTTGCGGATCATGAAGGCTCCTTTTAGTCCCCAGCAACCTCTGGAATATGTTTCTGTGGATGGAGGCCTTTTGGTACAGGATACCGATCATATACTCCTTAAAAGCTGGGAGCAGGTAACCAAGCTCGCGCCTGAGCCGGAAGATATTGCCGATATGATCTTCGGCATGAGGGCGGTCCAGTATGTCAAATCCAATGCAGTACTGGTGGCAAAAAACCGGGCTGCCCTGGGTATAGGTGCAGGTGAGACCAACCGGGTCTGGGCTGCGGAACTGGCCCTAAACCGGGCACAGCGGGTCACGGTGGCTACTGCTGCTACGGGCGCTGATGATGGCGCGGCTCCTCGGGTTCTTGCCTCAGACGCCTTCTTCCCTTTCCCGGATGTGATTGAGGCTGCCGCAGCCGCGGGTATCAAAAGCATCATCCAACCCGGAGGTTCCCAGAACGATCAACCGTCAATAGATGCGTGTGATAATCTCGGTTTAGCTATGGTCTTCACCAGAACCAGACACTTCAAACACTAACCGCTTCGGGCCTGCAGAGGGTATCCTCCTAAGCCTGGAAGGAGTTGACGGGTAAGGGGGATTAGGATATAGTAGTTGCTAAGGTTTATTGATGAGTTTAATCGTGATGTCTCCACCATACTGGAGAAGAAGTTTATGGTAATTGCTATTGATGGCCCCGCAGGTTCAGGAAAAAGCACTATTGCCAAGCTTGTAGCAGAAAGGCTGGGGTTTACGTATGTAAACTCAGGGAACCTCTATCGTGCTATTGCCTTGGGCTGCCTGCGAAACCACCTTGAGCCCACTGACCCTGAAACTGCGGTTGATTATGCCAAACACGCGGTTATTACCTACCAAAACGGAGTGGTTTATCTGGATAATGAGGATGTATCGGCCCTCCTGCATACCGATGAGATCGACCGGTTTACCGCTCCTCTGTCGGGGATCGTACCTATTCGCCATGTAGTAAACGACCTCATCCGAAGGATTGCGGGAGATATCGTGGTGGAGGGACGGGATATGACCACCGTGGTTTTCCCCCAGGCAGAACATCGTTTCTATTTGGATGCTTCGGTGGAGGAGCGGGCCAAGCGGCGCTATGAACAGGGAGTATCGGAACTCAGCCTTGAAGCCATCCAGGAATCCATTGCCCGGCGGGATGGCATCGATCAAAATAAAGCCGAAGGAAGTCTGAAAATTGCACCGGGAGTCATTGTTTTAGATACTTCGCACTTGACCATTAAGCAAGTTTATGACAAATTAATAAAGAATATTACCATAGAAGGATCAACCATGGCCCAGATGGAAGTGGAGTCGGACACGAGTCCGATGGATGAGTCGAATAATTCCGCCGACAACATCCAGACACAATTACAGGAAGAGTATCTTAAATCCCTTGAACAATTAGAAGAGGGGCAGATCGTCGAGGGGATCGTTATTCAGGTTACCCAAGACCAGGTATTTGTTGATGTAGGCTACAAATCGGAAGGGAAGATTCCGATTTCAGAGTTTACGGAAATTCCCCAAGTGGGAAGCCCCGTATCGGTCATTCTCATTACCAAAGAGAATAAACATGGGGAAGTGATTATTTCCAAGCAGAAGGCAGATGTTAAGCTGTTTTGGAGAAATCTCAGGCAGGCTTTTCAGGATCATACTCCGGTGGAGGGGACTATCGAAAAGCTCGTCAAGGGTGGGTATGATGTCAACCTGGGCGGAGGGGTCCATGCATTCCTCCCTATCAGTCAATCAGATGCCCAAAAGGTGGATAAACCGGATAAGCTCCTCGGTATGACGGTTTTGTGTTATGTGGAGCGGCTCTATTCCGACGGAAAAGTCAATATTGTGGTAAACCGCCGCAAGTGGCTTGAAGAAGAAATAGAACAGAAACGGAACAATTTCTTTGAAAATACCCCTATCGGGGCTGATGTGGTCGGTACGGTCAAGAGTTTTACCTCTTTTGGGGCGTTTATTGATCTTGGCGGATTCGATGGACTCTTGCATATCAATGATATGAGTTGGGGGCATGTAACTCGGCCTAAGGATTTTGTCAAGAAAGGTCAGGAGATTTACCTCAAGGTGATCCGGCTTGATCCGATTGGGAAGCGTATCAATTTGTCGCTGAAACATTTTACCGATGATCCTTGGGTGCATTTTGAAGATAAGTACCATGTGAATGCGGTAGTCCAGGGAAAGGTTACGAAACTCACTGAATTTGGCGCGTTTATTGAATTGGAGGAAGGGATCGAGGGTCTTGCCCATATTTCTGAGTTTTCCTGGATCAAGAAAATTCAGCGGCCTGATGAAGTGGTCGGTATCGGGGATGCAGTGGAATGTATGATCCTTGGGTACGATCTCCAGGCCGGCAGGGTCTCCTTGGGTTTGAAACAGGTTACTGCCAATCCCTGGAATAACGTGGAGGATCGGTACTCTGTAGGAACCCGTTTGACCAGAAAGGTGGTAAAACTTACCAATGTAGGTGCTTTCATTGAGCTTGAAGAGGGGATTGACGGGATGCTTTTGGGGGATGATATTTCCTGGACTAAAAAGGTGAAGCATCCGGGCAGTGAACTACAGGTGGGTCAAGACGTGGAGATCATGGTGATCGATGTTGACCGGGAAAACCGGAACATTAAACTGGGGATCAAGCAACTTACCGAAGATCCGTGGCAGAGTTTTGCTCAAGCCTACAGGTCAGGTTCTCTGGTAGAAGGGGATGTGTCTTCAGTTACCGATTTCGGGATTTTTGTACGGGTTCCTGGAGGTATCGAAGGGCTTATCCATAAAACCAACCTCCCTGAAAACCGGGAAGAAAGCCCTGACGAGGCCCTCAAGAAGTACCATGTAGGGGATAAGATCAAAGCGGTAGTGCTGGAATTGCAGCCTGATAAGCAAAAAGTGGCCTTTTCTATCCGGGATTATCAGAAGAAGATGCAACGGGAAGAATTTTCCCGGTATATTGCCGCAGGAGAATCGGATGGTTCTACGTTTACCTTGGGAGATTTTTTGCGGTCTAAAGGGAGTTCTTAGAAAACCGCAGTGGTATGCTGTCTCAGATTGACATCCAGAAATTTAATACCCTGATTGAGATTAATACCCTTATTAATTCCAATTATCAGGATGCTCATTCATTAGTAACCCAAATTTTGGATTCTGCAACCCGGTTGTGTGAATGTGAGTCTTCGAGTTTGCTTTTGCTTGATCAAGATGCAGGAGAGTT
The DNA here is from genome assembly GCA_031266255.1 of Treponema sp. Taxonomy (GTDB): domain Bacteria; phylum Spirochaetota; class Spirochaetia; order Treponematales; family Breznakiellaceae; genus JAIRLU01. Next base: position 4,966 of record JAISBK010000207.1, on the reverse strand, counting down.
GTACTTTGATATTGCCCTTGGTTCCAAGGGTGCTGAGGTAAAACGGTTTACGGTAAAACTCGAAGAAGGGATCGCCGGCTGGGTTGTTCGGCATAATAAACCGGTCATCATCAACGATGTAGTCAACGACAAGCGTCATCTTCAAAGCATTGCACAGCAGATTGATTATCCTTCCCGGACCATGATGGCAGTACCTATGCGGGTTAAGGATCAGTGTATCGGGGTTATTGAGCTTATTAATAAAAAAAACGATCTATCCTTTATCCAAGACGATCTTGAATGGCTTGAAATATTCGCCAATCAAGCAGCGTTGGCCATTGTCAATGCCCAAAGTATTGAAAGCGCTCGAAACACGATTCAGCACTTACAGGATCAGCTTAAAACAGACCAAGGGTATCATACTATGATAACCAAGAGTCCGATTATGGTGGCAAAACTTGAAATTGTTGAGCGGATCGCCAAAACTGATTCATCGGTGCTTATCCTGGGGGAAAGTGGGGTGGGGAAAGAGCTCTTTGCCGAGCAGATACACCTGCGCAGCCTGCGGAGTACCAAACCCTTCATCCGGATAAATTGTGCGGCTTTGCCTGAGGGCCTCCTTGAAAGTGAACTTTTTGGCCATGTGAAAGGGGCCTTTACCAATGCGATTACAGACCGACGGGGCCGTTTTGAGTTGGCTGAAGGGGGAACCATTTTCCTTGATGAAATTGGAGATCTGGCTTTGCCTTTGCAGGCTAAATTGCTCCGGGTTATTCAGGAGAAAACGTTTGAAAGGGTTGGTTCAGAAACGTCAATTACGGTCAATGTGCGTATTTTAGCGGCTACGAATAAGGATATTGAAGCCCTGGTAGCTGAAAAGAAGTTTAGAAATGATCTGTATTATCGGCTGAATGTCTTACCCCTCTATATACCCCCCCTTAGGCAACGGTCTGAAGATATCCCTGAGTTAGCGGCATTTTTTCTTTCCCAGGGTATGTTGGAGACCAAAAAGCAGTTCGCCGGGTTTTCCCCGGAAGCCATGGATACCATGCTTGCCTACTCGTGGCCGGGTAATATCCGGGAATTGGAAAACTGCATTGAGCGGGCCTGTGTTATTGGACAAACCCAGTGGATACAAGCAGAGGATCTTTTCCTTAAAAAAACCGCCAATCCTTTATTCCAGGACAGAACTCAGGAAGAAGGGAGTCGGGACTTAAAAAGTGCCATTACCGCGTTTAAGGCGTATTTTATTAAAAAAGTGCTGGAAGAACATCAGGGGAATCAAACGGAAACTGCTAAGGCATTGGATATACAAAGAACCTATTTATCAAAGCTTATTAAAGAATTAGATATCCGTTTAAGTTAATGTTTTAGTTGAAGTTACGGTAAGCTTGAGGTACTAGTAAGTACCTTGTATTAATTGTAAGGAGTCAGTATTATGGCAGAACGTACAGAACCTACGGTGCAAAGTAATCGTAAGAAAGAACCTCAAGGAAGGGAACAGGTGCTACAATTGGTAAAATCTGAGAAACATGAAGCCCAGCGATATGGTGAAGGGACTCCTATGAGCGAAAGGCTTAACCGGTTTATACAGCGTAACCGAAAACCGATTGCCTTTGGTTCGCTGGGTATTTTGGTGCTTTTAATAGGGTTTATTGCAACGGTAAGTATTCGGGATGCCCTGCATACGAAGGCCCTTGGGCAACTTGAGGATTTTAATCAGCGGTATGATGTGCTCAGGATTGACCTGGAAGAACCTTCCAAAGCAGCGGATGTTCAAGCCTTGGTGGACGAACTTTCCCACTTTGCTCCCCGGCATACTGGTTATGCCGGTGCGCGGGGCTACTCGATTTTAGGAAGTCTTTACGCGGATAAAAAAGCCTGGGAAGACGCGGAAAAAGCCTGGACCAATGCAGCCAAAGTCGGAACCAAAACCTATCTGGCCCCGGTTTCCTTATGTAATGCGGCGTTTGCAGCAGAAGAAGGGGGTAATATTCCGGGAGCCATTGAGCTGTACCGCCAGAGTATAGCCTTCAAGGATATATTCCCGGGGGCTGCCCGGGCTCAGTTTTCCATAGGACGACTTGAAGAAGCCCAGAACCACCAAGAGGCTGCCCTTGAAGCATACCAGGGACTGCTCAATACTTGGCCTAACGATGCGGTATGGACCAGTCTTGCCCAAAGCAGGATCATATTCCTCAAATCTCGATAAACCGCTGATGCTTCCGAAGAGGATCGATTCCTGGTTTTGGTGCTTGTTGTTTCTTTTTGCGTTTAGTTCATGCGGTATTGAGGACTATGCTTTTCTGTATCCAGTAACAGGATATATTGAAGTGGAATTGAATTCCAAGGCTACGATTACCCTTTCCCTCGCAGAGGTAAGTGAATATCTTACTCATTTTACCCTCTATTATCGCATCTATATCAGTGCAGTTCCCCTTCAGGGGCGTATAAGTCAAGGTGACCTCAGTACTTTGAACCCAAGCCTGGATACGGATTATAGGGCAATCTGGCCGTATACTGCCAATGCGGATACCACAACCAGCACTTCGGTGGGCAGTCTTTTCAGGAACCGAAGCTATCAGTCCCTTACCGTAGAAGGAGCTGATATTAAAAATCTCCTATCTCCTAATTCCCGAAACAAGACCATTACCTTGGATTTTATCCAAGTTCCCGGAGCCATTCCCGTGTTAATTATCGACGGTGTCTCATATAATTTGCGGCGTTCTACTGGTGATGGACTTTTTAACCCGGTACCTCAGAATCGATATTTCATTAATACCCCAGAATTAAACACCAATGCCAATGTATCATCTGGAGTAAACGCGGACGTGGCTGCTCTGTCTGGCAGTGCTGCGGATATCCGCTTCACGTATGTATCATTGTACATAGTTGCAACCGGAACTGACGCCAATTTTTCGCCGATTTACAGCGCCCCCACCTTTATAGCGATTCTCCGACTTCCTGAACAAGAATAAGTAAGGGTTGATACATTCTTAAGAAGCATGGAGGTTTCACCATGTCAGATTTTTGAAATCGCCTCAATTAATAGTGCCTTTTTGCCTGAAAATACAAAAACCTAAGATAACGTGAGTTCCTTGTCAATTATGTCCATCAATCATGCTTCATATTTTTCTTTTCATACAAACGCTCAAAGGTTCCTGGGAGCTATATCCCCGATCCCCAAAGAGTTTCCCCTTCAGTTCACGGCATAAACGGTCAATAACATCCCCATTGCCAGGAGTAAGGCAAAAGGAGCATATTTCCCCACGGTCATTGATAATCAGATGCAATGTGAACCCGTAAAACCATCCGGTAGAGCTTTTCCCCCGGGCGGCATAGGGTTTGAACACTTTGTGGCTGGATATACTCAGGTTCGGAAAAAAAGGTGAGCAAAGGGAGATAGCCATAACGCTGATAATACCGTTTGAAACAGCGGTAACCGCTGAGGTGGAACAGGAGGATGATGGTCATTACCTCGCTTAAGGACAGGCGGATCGCCGGAAACCAAACTCTTTTTTTGTCCTCCGGCAGACTATGGGCCTTGCAATAAGCTGTAAGAGCCTTACAAAAGTCATCGACATCGCAGTACATTCTTGTTATAGTATCTGCGTCCATAAGAAACCCCTCCCATTTCCCGTATGCTATGTATTTGGTCTATGCATTACCAGATTTGGGCAGTTCTTTATCCTGTCGAACTCACATTAAGAATTTATAGAAATTACAAAATAATCATCCAAATAAGCATGTATTTTTACATTTTATCAAATAATTTACTTTATTATGTATATAAAAATATACTTATTTATTTAAATATAATATATACTATAAAAATAGTATAAAATAACATACTTAATAATAAGTTACTTTATATTCAAAATTGTTTGTAACTATTTATTTTTTACTAATCATAATATGGATTCTGTCTACTATATTGTAACAGATAAAAATTTGCTGAGGGGCCACATAGACCACTATCAACAAGTTAAGAGCAGCAATTTAACATTATAAAGGGTGGTGATCTACAAAGTATGATGATATAGAGGAAAGGGGACAAACGATGATACTAGGGCCTGTTCACACTAATGAAATATGATATACTCGGAATATGAAAGTAACGCAGGAACAGCGAGACAAAATTATCCGTCTGTTCCCCAAACAACGGGGAAATGTAAAAGTCGATACCAGCCAGTTCCTTGATGCCATCATCTATATCGGTGAAAACGGCTGTAAAGGGCGGGCCCTTCCTGAAACATTCGGCCCCTGGCATACCATCTACGTCAGAATCAATCGCTGGGCAAAAAACGGGGTGCTGGAACGGATAGTTCACGCACTTCAGGAAGAACAGATAACGAACAAGCGGATACCGGTGGTTTCCCTGGATTCCCCATCGGTAAAAGTCCATCCTGACGCTGCCGGGGCGTTAACAAAACGGGAAACAGGCGCTGGGGAGGTCCCGAGGGGGATTGACTACGAAGATACCTATGCTGGTGGCCGATACCCAGTGCGCCCTTGGATGTATCCTGTCCTGTGGAGAGGCTTCCGATGCCAGTAATGGCCGGCTGCTGTTGGACACCATCGGAAGCATTAAAGACTCCCCTGAGGACAGTCCGCTTTATCTAGTAATGGATCGGGCCTCTGAGGATGGGGAGACCCGGCTGCTTGCGTTTGAATGGGGATATAGTCCGGTAGTGCCTCCTAAAAAGAACCGGAAGCATCCGTGGGAATATGACCAACAGTTATATAAACAGCGGAATGAGGTAGAGCGGATGTTTCGACGGCTGAAAGGGTTCAGGCGGATAGGAACTCGTTATGACAAACTTGACCTCATGTTTTCTATGTATATCTATCTTGCCTTATGTGTTATCGCCTTTGGTTCATTGATTCCACGCAGTGTGAACAGACTCTAGAGCAGAAAATTACAGCGATTTTCGTATGGAAAAATGCTTGATCTGCGGCTATAGTCCTTCTGCCCAAAAGGAATTAG
>JAISBK010000091.1 GCA_031266255.1 Treponema sp. | reverse complement strand
GCATCAGGTTCATACATCCCAAACAGCATACTCATCAAGGTTGATTTACCTGCGCCGTTTTCTCCTAATAGGGCATATATTTCCCCCTTTTTTATTTGAATGGTAATATCATCATTTGCCACTATACCGGGAAATTTTTTCGTGATGTGCTTCATTTCCACGACATATTCTTCATGCATAGGACCTCTCTCATATTCTCATAAATATTCAATAAAAACCTCAAAGAATCCCCGGAGGAAACTCCGGGGCATTGAAGAATCTACCCTTAAAATCTCAGGACAAATTTATCATAAACCAGGAAAGTTAGTTGGAATAATACCTTCGCTGAAAGTACTCGGCGGAACAATTTCGCTTTTTTCCAGAAGCTGCGCCACCTCCGCCAATCTTGCCAAAGTACTACTCTGTAGTTGATTTCGACCAGGTTCTTTTACATAGTCCGTAGAACCAGTAGAGGCATCTAATAATTCATTCTTACCGGCAAATGTCCCATTTCTAATTGCTTCAAGCTGCCGGGTAACATTGATATGCATAACCTTCAAAGCGCTGGTTAGCATAATATTTGCGCTTCCATTTACACCTTCGTCATACTGGTCTACATCTACTCCAATGGCATAGACATCACGAGCTTCTTTAATTGCCGCTAATACGCCAAGACCGCTGCCGCCTGCGGCAACAAAAATGACATCCACACCTTCAGCAATAAGCATATTACCTACTACCTTACCGGTTGACTGATCATTAAAAGCGCCAATATAGTTGCCCCCCACTTTAGTTCCATCCGAGGCAGTCCCCGCATAAGACGGCAATTCCACAATGGCGCCTGTTGCTCCGTAATGTTTATTGGCATAATGGACACCAGCCATGAAACCATATTGATAATTAACATTTGAAGGGAAGGCTATGCCATTCACCACCGCGACTTTTCCGGTTTTTGTTTCAAGCGCCGCGGCAACTCCGGCAAAAAAACCACTCTCCTGCTCCTTAAAGGTCATTGCATAAACATTGGGTAATTCAACGTCTTTTCCATCCCCATCTCTCGGGGTTGCGTCTACCAAAACAAATTTGGTATCGGGATTATTAAGAGCCACCGGCCCAATGACCGCAAATTGAAACCCCGGCAGTACCAATACATCATAATCGGCGACTATCTGTGCAGTTGCATCTATCAATTTGCCAATATCCGGCTCTTTGATGGAACGTACTTTTGCATCAGGGTTTGCCTTTGTGTAAGCAAGAATACCATTATAACAATCCTGGGTAAAGCCACCGTCATCTACACCGGAGGATGAAACAATACCGATATTGAGTGCAGGCCCCGCCCCGCCGCCGACGCTTGAGGTTTCTTTTTTACCAGTACATGCTACAAGCCCAAACAAGAATAAAACAATCAAACTAACCAACGGTATCTTTTTCATGCTGCTCTTCCTTCTCATGCTTTTCTCCTTAAAATGATATAATCATTTATAATAACAAATGTTATTATAAAGATAAATATTTACAATCCATGTTATATATCGAAAAAAAACGAGCAAAAATGCTTTGAAAATCAGGTAATATGTATCATTTTGACTCATATTATGGTTTCTAAAGGCAAATTTTATATTATTCCTCCAATTGTTGTAATGGTAACATCCTGTTAGAATTCTGTCAATAAAAAATATTGTCTTTTCGTTAAATTCGCTAGTGTGAGTTATCTTCGTGGTCTAGCAGACCCACGCTATTGAACCTGAATTATATAATGCCAATCAAGGGTAGACAGCAACAATGGTAAGTCTGGCGAAGATAAAGGAAACAAGTCCATGGCGTTTGCCTTACGCAAGACGGCTGCTCACGCCGTTCCCGTTATGAAAATCGCTAAAATATGACTATTGTACTCACTAAGTGTTTATAGTATAGTAAAAATTCTATGGATACGGTACACCATTTTTCGGTTTCAGAGCTTACAGAACGTATACGGGGGACCCTTGAAGGAGCCTTTGGGTCGGTTACTGTGGAAGGGGAGGTATCTAATTATCGTCCTTCCAGTACAGGACACGCTTACTTTACCCTCAAGGATGCAGGGGCAGCGATTGCTGCGGTGATGTTCAAAAACCGCTTACGCTCCCTTACCTTTGAACCTCGGGATGGTATGCTCCTGCGGGTTCGGGGAAGCCTTTCAGTTTATAGTCAGCGGGGAACCTATCAGATAGTCTGTGAAGAACTGGAATTGGCAGGTACGGGGGACATCCTCTTGCTCCTGGAAAAGCGAAAGCGTGCCCTAGCTGCAGAAGGGCTTTTTGACCAGGATCGAAAGAAGCTCATACCCCGGTTCCCCGCTACGGTGGGGGTGGTGAGTTCCCCGACCGGTGCAGCGGTACGGGATATTCTCACCATACTCAGGCGCCGGGCCGCGGGAATTCGGGTCATCCTCCTCCCTACTCCGGTTCAAGGAAACGAGGCCGCCTCTATTATGGTCCGGCGTATAGAACAGGCTAATGCCTGGAAGCTGGCGGATGTCCTGATCCTGGGTCGAGGAGGGGGAGCTCTGGAAGATCTGCTTCCGTTTTCAGAGGAAGCGGTAGTTCGGGCAGTAGCTGCCTCGGATATCCCGGTGGTAAGTGCGGTGGGGCATGAAATAGACTGGGCCCTAAGCGATTTTGCCGCAGACCTCCGGGCGCCCACTCCTTCGGCAGCCGCGGAACTGGTCAGCGTCAGTCGGGAAGAAACCAGGAACGTGCTGAAAACCAGGCGGGACACCCTGCATCATACCATGCAGGCCCGGCTTGAAAAGATTCGACTCTTGGCTAAACCCTTTAACCGTGAAGACCTGGAATACCGGTTTCGGGCCATACTCCAGCCTCGGCTGGTACGGTTTGACGATGCTAAAGAGGCGCTTTTGGAAGCCTTAGGAGAACAGATCCGCCGACTTCGCCGTCGGGTAGAGCTTGCCAAGATGAGTCTTGAGGCAGGAAGCCCCCAGGCCATACTAGAACGGGGTTTTTCGGTGGTCATTCGGGAAACAAGCGGGAAAGTAGTACGGAGCGCGGGTGAACTTACCCTGGGTGAACGGCTTATCATCCGGCCTTTGGAAGGCATGATCACCGCACAAACCGAAAAACTGCACGTACCGGAAAAAGCGAAAAGAGAAAGATAACTATGCGTGGAGGAAAAGAAAACATGAAGAACTTTGAAGAACGCCTTGAACGGTTAGAAACCTTGGGTGAGAAAATACGAAAACCAGACATCCCCCTGGATGAGGCGCTCAAGGCTTTTGAAGAGGGGATCAAATTGGCCCAGACCTTGGAAAAAGATTTGGAAAAGGTGGAAACCAGGATTGAGGTATTAATGAATGGCCCTGAAGTCAAGGCTGATAAAGAAGCGCCGGAATTGGGGCTCTTTGGTGAAGAAGGCTGATTGATGGTTCAAGAGCATACGTTACCCGATAATAGTATTGACAGGTACCTATCTGAACAGGACAGCACCGTATATGAAAGCCAAAGACAGATCCAAGTTCTCCCTCCTGAAGAAGCCCGTAAGATAGCTGCGGGCGAGGTTGTTGACCGGCCTGCAGCGCTGGTTCGGGAATTGCTTGATAATGCTATTGATGCGAAAAGTACCGTCATTGAAGTGGTTATCGAAGAGGGGGGAACCCGTCGTATTGAGGTGATCGACGACGGGGTGGGCATGACTCGGGAAGACCTCCTCCTCTGCTGTCAAACCCATGCTACCAGTAAAATTCGGTCTATAAATGATTTGGACATCACGAAGACCTTAGGGTTTCGAGGAGAGGCCCTGGCTGCCGCTGCCGCGGTTTCACATCTGGAGATCCTTACCAGCGTAGATGGCCGGGAAGCCTGGTGCTTGGAGCTTGGGCCGGGGGGAGGAACCGCTCCCCATGTCCAACAGGTCCGGCGGATCAAGGGAACCACGATCCGGGCCTTGGGTATTTTTGATACTATTCCAGTGAGGAAACGTTTCCTGAGGAAAGATTGGAGTGAGGCAAATCTCTGCAAACAGGCATTCATTGATAAGGCGTTGGTATTCCCCGACATCAGTTTCCGGTTTATCCAGGACGGCAAGCTCAAACTCTTGCTTCCCAAAGTCGCAACCCTGAAAGAACGGTTTGCCGCGCTCTTATTGAACCGGAACGAGGCTCCCTTTCTCCATGAAATCAGTGCGTCCGGAACTGGTTTTTTGATAAACATGGTTCTCGGTAGCCCTGCCTTATCTCGTAATGACCGGCGGCAGCAGTATGTTTTTGCCAATCGCCGGCGGATCCAGGAGTATTCTCTGTTGCAAGCCTTGGAATACGGGGTTCAAGGCTGGTTTCCCAACAACGCGCATCCTATAGGGGCTATCTATGTGGATATTAATCCGGCCTTGGCGGATTTCAACATTCACCCGGCTAAACGGGAAGTCCGGTTTACCGATGCAGGGGCCATACACCTTGCGGTAACCCGGACGCTCCGGGATTTTGTGCATCATCTGAATCTCTCCGCAGAGAAGCAATGGGTTGATACAGAACCCGGGAATGTCCAGATCACCAATAGCAGCCCCATACCGGAAGGAACAGGGCAGGTAACCTGGAACCTATTCTCTAAGCAAAGTACAGGAATCAGTCCCTGGGGGAATCCGGGTGATTGGGCAAGACCGCCTCAACCGCAAACTGCAAGCCTGGCCCTGGAAGCCCTGATAGAACCAGATGAACAACCCGTTGCATTAGCTGGCACTGCAGAGGAGGAATCAGTACCCCAGGCAGTAGCGGAACAGAGCCCTGCCTATGGGCTGCGCTATGTGGGAAGGGCCTTTGGGGTGTTCATTCTGGTGGAAAATGGGAATAAGCTTTTTATGATCGATCAACATGCTGCTCATGAACGAATTCTCTATGAGGAACTCCTTTCCAAGCCTATTCCTATGCAAGAGCTTTTGGTGGCTATCCCCTTCACTACGGAAAGCGAGGAAGATGACCGCTTCATTGCACAGCATCAGGCAGATCTGGCCCGGCTTGGGGTGGTGATTAAAGCGGATAACGGTGCCTGGCGTATCGAAGCCCTGCCCGTGGCCTGGCGTCTGGGGGATGCAGCAACGATCAAGGAAATTCTGAACCTTAAGAACGCGGGAGAAGATATGGCAGAACATTGGGCCGCCACTCTGGTCTGCCACCATGCGCTCAAGGAGGGAGATTATTTGGATGAGCGCACTGCCCTTGCCTTTGGGGAGGCGGCCTTAAAACTGAGGGTTCCCCGCTGCCCTCACGGCAGACCCATTTGGTATGAGATAACCCGGGAGACCGCATTTAAGGCGGTAAGGCGCATATAATGGTTTTTTACCTGACATAGTCCTAACAGGCACTAGGTCACAAAAGCTGTTCGACTCTTGACATTTTTTGGAAATTACAGATAACAATCAAACGGGTACGTTAATTCTGGAAATGAGAAAGTTATAAGGTACTGGTGTGATGCAGCTTCATATTTTATCATGGGGTATATTTCAACCGGAATTGGATATACTAATTCCTGAAATTAAACCTGAAACGGGAAGTTTTTTTGCAAAATACGGGGATGGCTGCAATAATAGCTGATAAAATTGTCTATCTTGATGGTGGAACTCAGGTAATTTCAGATGAAGACATTATTGAATTTTTCAATTTTGCAAATGTACCTATTGAGATAAAAAGAATAACCCTGGATAATTTCAGGGATAGAGTAATAAAATTGTGCAAAACAGTAAATGCATAAAGATACCTCGTAGGCTGATTCTAGAAATAGAAAAAAGTAAAACCATGTCCACGCTTTGCCTGGCTGTTTCTTCGGTTCTCCTAGAAGGCACTGCAACCGTATGGCACTATATTTTTTTATGTTCGGGGTTATAGTGGATATGGGTATGCCAACCAGGCAGTTGATCCTTGGGGCACAGGGGCTTATCATTGCTATAGTGAGGGAAAAGTATGGCTGATTTCGGCTTCGGTCTTGGAGTTCAGCCTGATACTATTATTAAGGAGAATATATGGATGTCTTGTTTGAGCCGAGTGCGGGAAGATTGATTTTCTGTGCGGTAGTCGGTATTGCGGTTTTGCTGGTGCTGATTATCAAATTCAAAATGCAGCCGTTGCTTGCGATTCTGGTTTCCGCAGTGCTTATCGGCGCAGGTGTCGGTATGCCATTGCAGATGATCATCGGGTCTATCAACAAGGGTATCGGCAATACCCTACAGGGAATTGCGCTGCTGGTCGGCCTTGGTTCGATGTTTGGCGCAATTCTTGAGCTTTCAGGAGGCGCGGAAACGATTTCGACAACGCTGGTAAAGACATTTGGAGAAAAAAAGTCGATATGGGCGCTGGGTATTACCGGCCTCATAATCGCCATACCGGTTTTTTTCGACGCGGGTTTAATAATCTTGATCCCCCTTGCGTTCGGGCTTGCGAAAAAAACCGGAAAATCCACCTTGCTCTACGGTATTCCGCTCCTTGGCGGACTTGCGGTAGGGCATGCCTTCATCCCGCCGACGCCCGGTCCGATACTGGTCGCGGCAATGCTGAACGCGGATTTGGGGCTGGTTATCTTGCTGGGCCTTATCTGCGGTTCTGTTGCGATGGTGTTGGGAGGGGTGGTCTTCGGCTCGTACGTGGGTAAAAAATATCAGATTCCGGTTCCGGCACATGCGCAGGCGACTATGTCTCTTGCAAAAGAGAACCGGAGGATGCCTTCTTTTGCGACGGTTGTGGCGATAATACTCACCCCTCTTTTTCTGATACTGCTCAATACCGCCTCCGGTGCATTAATCAGCAGCGGTTTTGCATCGCTTGCATCTGTCCAGCCGGTTCTTGCTTTTCTGGGAACCCCTTTTATCGCGCTCACGATTGCCACATTGCTCGCCCTGGTGCTGCTCGGTGTAAAAAACAAATACTCCATGGCTGATCTTGAAAAGGTGATGACGAAATCTCTTGAACCGGCAGGTATCATTTTGCTGGTTACGGCAGGCGGCGGTGTGCTCCGTTACATACTCGAAGATTCCGGCATAGGCAGAGTGGTCGGCGATTTTGTGTCCGCAAATAATCTGCCGGTGATTTTGATCGCGTTCATCGTTGCGCTTGCGGTGCGCATTTCTGTCGGTTCGGCAACCGTGGCGATGACGATGGCGGCGGGCCTTATTGCGGCCATGCCCGGCATCGCCGGTCTTTCTGCTATTGATACCGCCTGTATCGTCATGGCGGTCGCGGGAGGAGCCACCTGCGTAAGTCATGTAAATGATTCAGGATTTTGGCTGGTCAAGTCTCTTTTCGACATAGATGAAAAGCTGACGCTCAAAACATGGACCGTAATGGAGACTATTGTAGGCGGGACCGGGTTTATCATAGCCTGCATCGTTTCTGTGATATTTTAGCGTGGTCTACCAGTACAGGCAGGCTGATACGGTCCTGCAATGCCCTATCGTAATCTGAATGATATGGGTATGGCTATCCTGGCTGGCGCGGGGGGCTTGGGAAAGGGAGCCGCGGCAATGATGGTCTGGATAGCCGCATCGTCAAGAACCGCGTGGCCGCTGCTCTTGCGTATGGTAACGTCGCTCACTTTACCGTCCTCATGGATGGTAAACGTTACTTCGGTTATTCCCTGAATACCGGCTCTTCGGGCTGGGGCCGGGTAGACGAGCTTATCCCTGATCCGCCGCTGCAGGTAGTTGTAATTGCGTTTCACGTATTCCGCGCTTTGCCTGGCTGTTTCTTCGGTTCTCCTTGAAGCTGCTGCTGCCTGTTCAGCGGTACCGGTGCTTTCCGCCGGTTCAGCGTGAACCCCATCTCCTTGAGGCCCGGGTTCATCCCGCGGCTGGTCAACTGCTTCTTCGGTAGTCGTGTAATGTTCCACAGGCAGGGGGTCTTGTATCGGAAGGGGTTCAGAAGGTCGTGGACTTGGCTGGGGTGCCTGAGGCGGCTCGGGAATAGCCGGTTCAAGCAGGGCGATATTGACCAAAGACAAGGGTCTCTCCGGGTCCTTCGGTACCGGCAACCCAGGAGCGCCGGAACTGGTTACTGAAAGGAAAAAACCAAGCCCGGCATGAAAACATATCGACACCCCAAGCATAAGGGGAAACAGGGCAGGTCTTTTCATTTACCTATATTTTACGGTCAGCATCAGGGTAAAACTCCGTCCTTCCAAAGGGGAATAACGTCTTATTTCATAATACGTATCAAAGATATTGTCAATTCCCGCGGAGACCGAAACATAGTTCCCCCATTCGACCGTGATTGTGAGGTTTGCCAAAACATACGCGTCCAGTAATACCGCTCCTTCGATATCCGCGTACCGGGAACTGACATACACAAGCCGAGGGCTAATCGAAAGAAAGGCCAAGGGTTTTATGAGCGCGTATCCGTTAACGGTAACGTGGGGATAATAATTGAGTACCGTAATACCATCCTGACTATGGTCAATATGGTACTTGTTCAGGGAAACCGCTAAACCCAGGGTGAGCCAATCCTGGAAGGTAAGATCCGGAGCCAATTCAATCCCCCAGAACCCCATGCGATCCAGATTCCGGGAATAATTTACCGATGCGCTGGGATAGTGAGGATTGGGTAAGGCAACGTCTACAATTTTGCCGGTTATCCTGCTGTAGTAGAGGGCCGCGTTGATCGTGAACCCCCACACTCCCTCTTTCCCGCCAAAGTACCCCCGGTATCCTGCTTCAACATGGTTCGCAATCTCTGGCCCCAGGTGGGGATTGGGCAATGTTGAGCCGAAACGGGTTGAATAGCGCTGGGCCATAGTGGGAAAGTGATTCTTCCGCGCGTAGGTCAGTCGGATCTCATGGTTACGCCCTTCCCCGTTTCCCCAGGGAAGCTGGTAAAAAACACCGAGCTGCCAGGTGTAGAGGAACATATTCCGGCTCTGCACAATAAAATAGTCCACGTTTAACAGCTTATTGTATTCGTTTTCATCGTTCCAGTAGTCAAGGGGAATCAGGGCGTCAAACCCAAGGCCCGCCTTAAACGTGAGGGGAGACCAGGGGATAACCGTGTATTCCGCGCCCAAAGACCAGGTATCTTCATTCACGTGCATTTCTTCGGTGAGTTTATCTGCATCGGTGATGCTGCCCCGCAGTCCCCGGTGGTCTTGTTTCTGGTAAGTCAGCGCGGCCTGTACCTGGTTCAAAGGGTTTATTTCCCAGCTTCCGGTAAGGCGGCCGCCCAGGGCATATTCATCATAATCCGAATGAGGGGCATGGATACCGAGTTCAAAGGCATTCCAGTTGTAATACTCATCCAGGCGATTGTCGTATGTATCAAAATAGAAAAGACTGGTTACGGAAAAAGCGTTGATGTTCCATGAACCGTTTAGGGAGACGCTGTGGCGGTTCCACACCGGCCAGTCCCAGATCGCGTACTCTTTTGTATCCACATCCGGCGGGGAAAGGCCCTTATCCGCGTATTGATAGAGGTACGTAAGCCATATATCCATATCCGGTACCGGGGTAATGCCGGCTATGAGGGTAAGCTTTAGGTCTTTGGAATCCGACCAGAGCCGGTCTCCTTTTTCCTGGGGGTTCTGCGGGGACGGCTCAAAGCGGTCGGGGAGCCGATAGTGATCCACATCTCGGTACTGTAAGACGCCCTTGGCGTAGAAAAATGGCTGTCTGGTTCCCACATCCAGTACATGGGTGGAATCCGCGTAATGAAAAACACTATCCAGACCCAAACCGGTTTTAAGAGAAAGCTCAAGGGGGTTCCGGGGTTTGGCGGTTCGCAGGAGGATTGCGCCTCCCAGGGTATTTGCGCCGAGCAGTTCGGAACTGAAACCCTTGGCAATCTCGATGCTCTCAAGGTCACCGGTAAGGAAACGGGCGCTGTCCCCCTCTCCGCGGTAAGGATTGGCCATAACAATACCATCCACGTAGATAGGGACGCTGTCCGCACCGTAACCCCGTACTGAAAAGCTCGAATCATTACGCCGTCCCCCGCCTGAAAGGACCACCCCAGGGGTGTATTGCACTGCCTCCCAGAGATCCCCCGCATTGTCCCGGTCCATTTCTTCCCGGGTGATCACGTCCGGAGTATCCTGAGCCGCGCTCACCTCGGCTTCGGGGAGGACGAAAAGGTCATCCTCTCCGGGGACTTCCCCAGTTGCAGGTTCTTCCTGCGCGGCCGCGACCATGATTGCCAAGGAAAGGAGGGCCAGGACCACGGTGGGGCATTTCATCATTGCGCTATTGGGGCGTAGGATTATAAACCAACGTACCAGGAACCCAGGGCGGGGGAAGGTTAACCCCTCCTTCTACCTTGATACGGCCGTCTAATCCCGGAGTAACACTGTTCTGGTCGTAGATGTATGCTGCCACCCCATGCCAGAAGGGAGTAGCAATAACTCGTTTGTCTCGTCCCGCAGCTAGTTGGACAAAGTACTCCCCAGACGCAAGTTCATCGGTAGTGCAGATCCGGTAGTTCTGATTATCCACCATAGGCTGACCATTGATGGTGAGGGCTTCGGTGTCGATGAATCCGTGTTGGTACGGTTCGGCGTTATCGATCTCTTTGGGAGGATTGGGGAGTTCCGGCGGTTGGTAATACCTAAGGGTATACCGCACTTCCTTGGACAGGATGCCGAAAAACTTGGTGTTGGGAGGCCCGCCTCTGCCGGAATGCGCGACTCCTGAAACATCTCCTGGTTCTATGTTGGTTTTCTTGCCTTCCGTATCATTAAAGAACTTCTTCAATTCCGCGCCGGTCAAGGTGAGCAACACAAACTGTGCGGTCCGGCTGTCTGGTTGGACTATACCTGAAAGACTACCTAGGGTAATGGTTCCCTTGGAAAGCCCATTGTCTATGTAGCCGCCGTTGAGGAACACAAAGTCGATGTGTTCATCGGGGTATTGCTTCCTGATATACCAGGCCGCGGCGTCACAAAACAGATTACCTAAAGCGGTTTCCTGCACCCTGGTCAGGCGGTCGGTGTTGGGTCTGCCTTCGGGGAAGAAGACGCTGGGGGGAGATCCTGGGCAAAGATATACTCCGCCGCGGCCGTGCCTAATACAAAACTGAGATCACTGAAATTGATAGGTGTTTTTGCCTGGGGCGTGCCGGAAGCAGACGGACTTGCGGAAGATGTTCCCTGGGAATTCCACGATTTAACCCACACATAGTAAAGCGTACCGTTTGTTAGTCCGGTGAGTTCCGCGCGTACCGTAGGCGCGCTGGCAGGAATGGTTTGGGAAAATTCACGTGCTTGGTTAATATTGTCTGTGGTTCTATAGTAGACTTTATAACCAGGCACACCAGGAACCTGATCCCAGGTGAGGGTGAGTTTTGTATCCCCTGGGGTAACGGCTGGCTTTTCCGGGGCAGACGTGGGTTTACTATCAGCCGCCGTGGGTACTCCATTGCCGGAAGCATAAGGAGAATCTCCCGCGGTATTACGCGCCCTGACCCAGACCGTGTAAGGCGTACCATTGGTCAAGCCCTGGATCACCGCGCCGGGTTCGGATACAGTGAGCATGGTTTCTGCGGCGTCATCCGGGGGAC
>JAISBK010000094.1 GCA_031266255.1 Treponema sp. | reverse complement strand
CGGCTGGGAAGTGTCGGGTTTGTGCCGGTCTTTATCGGAGCCTCGTTACTCTACCTCGCAGGTCAAAAAACCCCTCTGCATACCTACCTTCCCCTATTTGCCGGTGGCTTGCTGGTCTTTGTCTTGGGGCTCTTGGATGATTTGTATGAATTACCCCCCCGATACAAGCTCTTGGGCCAATGCATAGCCAGCCTCATTCCCCTGGTGTGTGGGGTTTACCTCACCCGGATAGGGCCCCTTGAGGTGGGTTTTATGGGGCGCATTATTACCTTTTGCTGGCTTATTGGGATGAGTAATGCCTTTAATCTAATTGACGGGGTGGATGCCCTGTGCGGGAGCCTATCACTCAGTGTATGTCTTACCCTGGGTTTAGTATTCCAGGTTAATGGGGATTCGTTTGATGGGGGGATGGGATTTATCCTTGGGGGATGTATAGTAGGGTTTCTGGTATACAACAAGCCAAAGGCGCGGATTTTTATGGGGGACGGGGGGAGTCAGTTTTTGGGGTTTATGATAGGAGTGCTTCCGCTGCTTAAAAGCTCTGAGGCTCTGAATTTTAACCTATTTCCGCTGGTGGTATTGGTAAGCTCGATTCCGCTTTTGGATACGGTAGCGGCTATATGGAGGAGGACCCGAGAGGGGCGTTCTTTTTTTACGCCGGATAAACGGCATTTACACCATAAATTGATGGAGATGGGGTATACGACGAAGAGTATATTGGTATTGCTGGTAACGATACAGGTGGGGTTGTGTGGTATTTCGCTATGGGCAGTACTGAGGGTAGGGAGTTTAGGGGGTTTTATCGTAATCTGTGGAGGTTTGGGGGTGATGATTCTATTTTTTGGGATTATGCACTATACCAGTCATGCAGTTTCTCGGGTAAAGACCAAAGAATCCCCAGGGACATAGGCCCCTAGAAAAGCAGGTGGAGGAACTTAGAAAAGCTCTTCCACTTCGGCTCACATACTGCGCGTAGGGTGAACCTGCCCTAGTATCTACTGAAGAGTCCCCGCCCTTTACCAAATTTGAGCCACTTACCGTTACTCCTTTTTCCCCCTTCTTCGAGGAATTTAAAGATAAAAGCAGCAAATTCCGTAGTATTACTGGATTCAGGGGCAGAAAAGCCGAGGATTCGAAAGGGCTCCTCCAGGGAAGAGCTTAGTAATCCTTGGGTAAAAGCCCGGAAGGACTCCACCGCAGAAGCCCCTATAAGATCAGGAGCTTCGTCTTTTCCTCCTCCAGGATTGAGTTCAGATAGTACTAGGGCTAAGGTTCCGGTTTTTTTTATCCTAAATAGCGCGGTTAATTCTTTTACCAAAAAAAACCAGCCCTTGATATGGTCGTTTACCATTATTTCAATTTCAGTGGCCACCAGTTCTCCTGGATGTTTCCGTACCGAAGGAGGCGCGCATATCAGGAGTGCGTCATTGATATGTTCCAGCCGATTTTCAGCCGCTAGGATCAGGGTGCGGGCAGAAACCGGACTTCCTGGGTTCCAATGGAGCGGAATGAGGGAGTCTGTTGCAGAAAAGGTCTTAGTTTCTA
Organism: Treponema sp.; assembly: GCA_031266255.1. Taxonomy (GTDB): domain Bacteria; phylum Spirochaetota; class Spirochaetia; order Treponematales; family Breznakiellaceae; genus JAIRLU01. The sequence continues at coordinate 15,898 of JAISBK010000094.1, read as the reverse complement.
CAGGAGCCATAAGACGATTGGGAATAAATGCTGCGGCAAAATATTCAACCCGTTTAGCCGCTTCAACGGCTACTGCATCGGATAAAGATGATTCATTTCCTGCTAGTAAGATACCCCTGGTCATATCTCAAGTGTATACATCTAAGCCCCTTCACGCAATCACCTGCATTGTCTCATTAAAAAATCTAAAACAGCAGAGCCTTGAGCTTAAAAAGCCGACCACTTCTCATGGTTTAGGTCCTATGGTAGACTTACTCCCATGATACCGGAAAAAAGTCTTGTGGTGTATAAAAAACGTCCTGCCCTGGTAACCGACGTCGGGGATAAGATAAGTATCGTCGTGCTGGAGGGTGAATCCTTCCGGGTTCGGGAAAAAGACCTTGAGCTGCTCCACCCAGGGCCGTGTACTCTGGCAAGCCTTGAACAGGAACTTCCCCAAGGAGATATCCGCGCTGCTTGGGAATTGTTGGAGGGAAATAAGATTTCTTTCCAGGAACTGACTGAATTGATTTACGGTGAGTACACCGGAAGCACTGCCTGGGCCGCATATCGGATCTGGAAAGACGGCCTGTATTTCTTAGGGACCTGGCAGGAAATACAGAGTCGGCCTGTTGAAGAACTTGAGGCGGAAACCAAGAAACGAGCTGAGAAGCAGCAGGATGCGGTAGCGCGGGAGGCTTTCTTGGAACGGTTCAAAGCTCGAACCTTGCATCTCCCTGATGATCGCCGGTTTCTCCATGATGTAGAAGCCCTGGCCTATGGTAAAACCGATAAAAGCCGTACGCTCAAAGACCTGGGGATAAGTGAATCTCCCCAGGAAGCCCATAGGGTACTGTTGGATACCGGAGTCTGGACTCCTTGGGTCAATCCTTATCCCCTGCGGTTCGGCCTCTCCCCGATATCTACAAAAATTCCCATAAATCCTCCGCCACAGGATACGAATCGGGTTGATCTTACCCATCTCAAAGCCTTTGCCATTGATAATCCCTGGAGCAATGATCCGGATGATGCGGTTTCAGTGGAGGACTCTTGTCTTTGGGTGCATGTAGCGGATCCAGGGGCATCGATCCTTCCTGGAAGCCCTGAGGATGTGGAAGCCCGAAACCGGGGAGCAACCCTCTATCTACCTGAAGGCGCTTCCCTGATGTTAGCCGAAGAAGCCCTCTCGTTATATGCTCTGGGTATAGAAGCAGTCTCCCCGGCGCTGTCTTTTAAGATGGTCTTGAATGAAGCGGGAACTTTAATAGAAACGGATATCCTCCGTTCTTGGGTCAAGGTGAGCCGTTTGACGTATGAAACCGCCGATGCAGTACTCAAGGGAGAGGTTCCTTTGGTTCAGGAATTAACCGCACTCTTCGAGATTGCGGAAAAGAATCTGGCTCGTAGACGTGCTGCTGGGGCAGTATGCATGGAATTCCCCGAAGTGCATATCATAGTTTCTGAGGGCCAGGTAAGCATTGCGCCCATAATCGCCTATCGATCTGCGGATATGATCCGGGAATGTATGCTCCTCGCCGGGGAGGGAGCGGCTCACTGGGCCTTGCGCCAGCGGCTTCCTTTTCCCTATGTAAGTCAGGAGACCGGTGAGCTTCCCAATGCCCCGCTCAGCGGTATCGCTGGTTCCTACCAGCTCCGTCGCTGTATGCGCCCGCGGACCCTTTCGGTTAAACCGGGAATTCACTGGGGCTTAGGACTTGATATATATACCCAAGTTACCAGTCCTTTGCGCCGGTATACCGACCTCTTGGCTCACCAACAGATCCGGGCGGTTCTAGGGCAAGGTGCACCTCTAGGGGAAGATGAACTCCTCCTTAGACTTGGTGCAGGAGAAGCTGCGGCCCTTGCAACCGTCCAGGCTGAACGAGCCTCTCGTGCCCACTGGATTGCGGTGTACTTATCGGATAAAAAGGGTTCCGTCTGGGAAGGGGTGATGCTGGAAAAGCGGGGAAACCGTTCTCTGATCATGATCCCTGCCCTGGGCCTAGAAACCCAGGTGGCGGTCAAAGGGGATCTGGAACCAAACGAGCCGATCCTCCTCACCCTCTCTGCAGTACGGATCCCTGAAGCCGATATAGTATTTGTAGCAGAATGACCCAACCAGTATCCACCTCAGGAGTTAAAACAAGGAATCTTTCTATAAGGTACACAAAACAACAAAAAATGAACGATTTTGGAAGTAAAAGTGGCTCAACCATCTTGACGTAATTTTAATTGTGTATAAAATTAATCCTATATGAGTGACTATCTGGATCCCAATAATGAGGAATTGCTTAAAGACTTTTTCAGCGAAGCCCAAATGCAGGTTGATACCTTGGAACAAAATATTCTAGTGCTTGAGAATGAGGGTGGCAATCGGGATGCGGTGGATGAGATTTTTCGGGCGGCTCATACCCTGAAGGGGGGAGCGGCTACTGTAGAAATGATGGAACTTTCCCATTTTACCCATCTGGTTGAGGATGTATTGGATGCTATTCGTTCCGATGCAGTCACCATAAATGAAGATGTAGTAGATACCCTTCTGGCAGCCATTGATATTATCAAAGCGATGATTACCCAGCGAATGGATGGCGCTGTATATATTGAGGATACTTCTGCGATAGAAGGACGTCTTTCCGTCTTGTTGCCTGAAGGGTCTGGTCATAAAAAAGGCGCATCCAAAACCGCGAAGGTTCCTGTGGTGACTCCTGCTCCGCCCCCACCTTCACCTTCTATGCAAGCCGTAGCGGAGGTTAAGGCCGTAGGAGGTCTTTCGGAATACGATTTGCTTGAGCTTAAGCAATCTGGAGAGAGCGGTGTGCCGATTTACCGGATTTCTGTGCAGTTTGATGAAAAAGGGTTGATGAATACCGTAGGGGGTATCCAAATATACGCCTCTCTTAAAGATGACGGCACGATCCTAAAAACCGCCCCAGATTTCGAGCAGCTCTATGAAGATAATTTTTTCCCAGTGGTCGATTATTATATATCCACTCGTAAAGGTGTGGACATTCTAAAGCGCCATGTAGTCATTCCAGATGTGAGTCTGGCTGCGGATATTGTCAACATAAACGATATAGTTGGAGTAGCACAGTCTATTCCTGAGGTGGCCCCACCTAGCGTAACAACCCCAACGCCTCCATCAAAACCAGAAGCGGTACAAGCTGCTCCTGCGGTATCGGTTCCCAAAGTTGCTCCGGTGGAAGTAGAGGAACATGGGACTGGGGCCAAGCCCGGGAGTGCCAAAGAATCCGCGGATGCCAGAAAGGCTGGAAAAGAGGCAGGCTCCATACTACGGGTTGACTCAAAGCGGATTGACGACCTGCTTAATCTGGTTTCTGAAACGGTTATCACCAAAGCGACCTTTAATCAAATCAGTAATCAATTCAGTGATTTGGTCAATGAACTCCATGCCTTGGAAGCCACCTATCGGGATAAAATGAAAGGTCTTTTTGACAGCCTGCCAGGTTATCTGGAAAGTATCCAGGGCGGTCGTTCCATCAAGGACATACGGAAAGAGATTGGGGAACAGTATGGGGATATGTTCTCCCTATTTGATGGGTTTGAGGCCTCGGTGAAGAGTAATGTAGGTAAATTCCGATCCACCTCTCAGAATCTGGGGCGTATCACCGGTGAACTCCAGGAAGGGGTCATGCGGATTCGGATGGTACCGATTAGTCAGATCTTTGGCCGGTTTCCTCGTTTGGTCCGAGACCTTTCCAAGAGCCTTAACAAGAAGATTAACCTAGTGGTTGAAGGGGAAGAAACAGAACTGGATAAATCGGTGATCGAAGACCTCTTGGACCCCATCATGCACTCGGTCCGCAATTCAGTGGATCACGGCATTGAATCCCAGGAAGATCGTGTACTTGCAGGGAAACCTGAAGAAGGCATGGTGCTCCTTAAAGCGACTAACGAAGGTAACATGATCATCATTGAGATTGCCGATGATGGCAAGGGTATTGATGTGGAAGCGGTCAAGGCTAAGGCCATTGAACGAGGACTCATCCATCCGAATAAGGTGTTGACCGATATAGAAGCTTTTAACCTGATTTTTGAGCCGGGTTTTTCCACAGCTAAGAGCATTACTTCTATCTCCGGCCGGGGTGTTGGGCTTGATGTGGTTCGTCGGCAGATTGAAAAACTTAATGGTACGGTTACGGTGAGTTCAGAACGGGGAAAGGGGACTAAATTCATCATTAAATTGCCCCTTACCTTGGCGATTATTCAGGGTCTTCTGGTTCGGGTTGGTTCTGAAATCTACTCCATCCCCATTACGTCGGTTATCGAAAGTCTCAGGATTAAGGCGGAAGAAATCAGGAAGATTGATAATTATGAGGTTTTCAACATTCGTAATGATGTGGTTTCTTTGCTCAGGCTTAACCGGCTTTTTGGGATAAAGACCGAGAAACAGCAGGAGTACAACTTCATTGTTATTGTGGGGAGTGCTGAAAAGAAGATGGGTTTCATGGTGGACAGCCTTATCGGTGAGGAGGATGTGGTGATTAAGCCATTACGGGATCAGTACACCAATTCTCCCGGTATTGCAGGTGCTTCGATTCTAGGAGACGGATCGGTTTCTCTTATTATTGATGTGAGTCAGCTTTTGGAGCTTGGCTTCCGTAAGGAATTGGAACAACGCCAAATCCGTGAAGCATCAATACGGTAGTGAGGAAAACTATGGCGGTGGTTAAAGACTTAGCAACGGTGAACGCCGAGTTGCAGCAGCAAAAAGAACGGGTTGATACGGTTGATTTTAAGATGGTAACCTTTTCTCTAGCGGGTAAAGACTACGGGGTTGATATTATGAATGTTAAGGAGATTGCTAAGGCAGATAAGTTTACCTATGTGCCTAATGCGGTCTCCTTTGTGCGGGGGGTGTATAACCTTCGAGGGGATATTATTCCCATTATTGACCTGAGAGTCTTTTTTCACATGAAGAGCGAGCGTCGGGTCGATGGTCAGGAAAATATGCTCATCTTGCATCTGGATGATCGGGTGTATGGGGCCATTGTTGATAAGATAGACAAGGTAGTGGGTATTAATTCTGAAACCATTCAGCCTCCTCATCCCATGTTTGGAGAGGTCAACATCAAATTCATTACCGGGGTAGTGGAAAAGCAGGGAGATCTCTATATTATTCTGGATGTGGTCCGGATGTTTAGTCAGAAGGAAGAGGAGAATCAGAAATCTCGGACCGCTATCCAGGAGACTTCAGGGGATAACTATTATGTACCTCCTGCTCCTCCGCCAGAGCAAGCTCAGGAAAAAGCAGTTGTTATCTCGGATACGGATTTGGGTTTCATAAAAGAAAGTATTGCTGCATTGAAGCAGTTCTGGGTGAATCCGATTAATGAGGCATGGTTTCGTAAACAATTTATTGAATGGAGCAGTACCCGTACTGATGCAGATTTGCAGTTTAAAAATGCAGCAGATGCAGCTGAATACCTGGCCGACTTTTATTCTCCCTATACCGGGGAGTTTTGGAGCGATGTCTATGCTGCTGGGGTTAAGGACATACTGCCGGATATGAGTTCCAATAATATCCAGGTATGGGAACTAGGGTGTGGAAAGGGTTATGAAACTTTTTCGTTTGCCTGTATACTTAGACTGCGGTATCCTAATGCACACATAAAAATTTGGGCTAATGATAATGATATTATGGCTATAGCGGATGCACCTAACATGACCTTTGATCTAAACAAGGTACCGGAATACTGTCGTAATTTCATGGTTAAGGGGCGTAATGGCTATAGTTTTAATCAGGCTATTAAAGATTCAATTGTGTTTGAATATCACGATGTCTTAAATAATAATTCCTTACCGGATTTAAATATTATTTTGGCTAGAGATATTGTGTCTTTCTTTCCAGTTGATAGCCAGGAGCGGTTGCTTGCGGATTGTTCTGAAAAATTAAAAGATCATGGGCTCATTATGTTAGGGAAAAACGAGGTATTATCCGGAGATAACTGGAGATCTATTGGGAGCGATTTGGTCTCTGCATTTCTGTATAGTAAAAGTTAATTCTTGTAGGAGTATTTGTTATGAGAGTTGAATATATTAACCCTTTTGTTGAGGCGACTTATAATATTCTTAAGGAAGTGCTTGGTATTGAGGTTACCCGGGGAACCCTTTACCTTAAGCCGGCATCTATGGCGATCCAGGGGGTTGCGGCTTTAGTCGGCCTTGCGGGAGATGTCGAAGGACGGGTGCTCTTCGATATGACGAAAAGCACGGCTTTGGCTGTGGCAGGAGCCATGAATGGGGGTGAAGAGTTCACGGTCTTGGATGAAATGGCAAAGGCTACTATTCAAGAACTGGCTAACATGATAACCGGTCAAGCGGTTACCAAGCTCCATGATTTAGGTTTTAGGTTTGACTTAACACCTCCTGTGCTTTTTACCGGTGACAACATGGAAGTATCGAATAATCTTAAAGTGGAGGCCCTGATCGTTCCTATGGAATTGGGTCCTCATGGTAAGATTGAGGTCAATGTAGTTATCCGTGAGCGTATTTAAGGATTTCTTTTCTCAGGTATCTTGCATATTATTTCTAGAGGTGATACATTTAAAATCAGTTATTCCGATACTTGGTTTCAGAAAATAAAGGGATATCGGGGAATTGAGGGCGGTTAGCTCAGTTGGTTAGAGCACCAGTATGACACGCTGGGGGTCACAAGTTCGATTCTTGTATCGCCCATTAATCAAATTTTTCTTATAAGTGAAGAGGGTTAAGTACATTCCGTATATTGTTAGGTTTCTTTCATAGGCATGTATCGTTAGTATGGATTTAATGTATTACTCTTTGGGGATTGACAGCGTACTGTTCAGTTCTTACTATTCATAGTATGGTAGAAGCTGTCTTTTTTACTGATACTGACTTTGAACGGTATCGAAATCTCATTTATGATGAAAGTGGTATCCATTTTACCCCCACTAACCGTTCTATTTTAGAAAGTAGGCTCAAGGAACGGCTTAGAGGAAAAGGTTTAGATTCACCGCAGAAGTATTTTAAGGTGATTACTACAGACAAAGAAGAACTCAAAAAATTTCTTGATTCTATTACCACTAATTTAACCCGTTTTTTTCGCAATCAGCCCCAATTTGATACCTTAGAAAAATTTGTGGTTCCTGAGTTGTTTAAAATAAAAAAGAATGCCGGCAATTCGGTTTTAAAAATATGGAGTGCAGGATGTTCCACTGGTGAAGAACCTTATAGTATCGCCATGCTTATGCATGAGATCTTGCCCTATCCTTGGAAATATGAAATCGTGGCCAGTGATATCAGTCTGAAGTGCCTTATGAGCGGGAAAGAAGGGTTTTATGCAGACAATCATTTAGAAGGAATCCCTGACGCCTATCTCTATAAGTATTTTGATAGGATGATCGGAGGGTATAAGATCAAACCGGAAATCATGTCTAAAGTTCGTTTTGATTATCATAATCTAAAAAATGATTCAGGCTGGAGAGATATAGATATCGTGTTTTGCCGGAATGTTATTATCTATTTTGATGAAGTAGCCCAGACCAGAGTCATAAAACGGTTCTGGGATTCTATGGCCTCAAAGTCTTTTCTGTTTATCGGCCATTCTGAGTCCCTGTTTGGGATGGATACCGACTTTGAGTTTGTAAAGACCCCGTGGGCTACTTTGTACAGAAAATTTATATGAGTAGTGAGGAGCTGGATTGTGGCTGATGATATTGGTGTATTAATTGTAGATGATTCCGCGCTGATGCGTAACCTTATAGGTAGAATGGTGGAATCAACTCCAGGTCTCATCGTAGCTGAAAAAGCTATGAATGGAATTTTTGCCCTGCGGAAGATCCCTCGAATCAATCCTGATATTATTGTGCTGGATCTCGAAATGCCGGAAATGAACGGTATTGAATTTCTCAAAGAGCGTAAAAAGTTGGGTATTGAGATACCGGTGATTATTCTTTCCGCGGCAGCCCGTCGAGGTGCAGAACTCACCATGGAAGCCCTTGCCTTAGGAGCCAGTGATTTTATCCAAAAACCTTCGGATACCGGTGGGGATGATATTTACGCGGTAAAAGACCAGCTCACCGGTATGCTCTTAGGATACGGCAGTAAATACCGGCACTTAGCAGGCAAGAAGCCGGTTTCCATAGATTACACGAAGTATGAGCTGAAAAGGCAGCTTACCCCTGAACTTACACCTTCCCTGTCAACGAATACCTTTACCCACATAAAATCGTCCTTAGGAGGAGTTGTAAGCCCGGCAAAGCCTCCAACGCCACTTCGGAAACCTGGTAAAACGGAAATCATTGCCATTGGTATTTCCACAGGCGGTCCTGACGCGTTACGTTTTCTCTGCGCCCGGCTTGATCCGGATTTATCCGTACCTATCGTGGTAGTACAACACATGCCCCCGGGATTCACCAATGAGTTTGCCAAAAGCTTGGATCGAGTTTGTCCCTTGGAAGTCAAAGAAGCAGAAGACGGGGATCTCATCAAGCCTGGACGCATTTTAATAGCCCAGGGGAATAAGCACCTTGAACTTGAACGAAAAACTTTGGCAGTAATGGCCCATCTTTCTGACGATCCCCTGGTAAGCGGGCATCGGCCTTCTGCGGATGTACTCTTCGCTTCAGTGGCAAAGGTCTACAGTAACCAGGCATTGGGGGTCATCATGACAGGTATGGGTCGAGACGGCGCCGAACAGTTGGGCGTGATCTATCGGGAGGGAGGCGTCACCCTTGGGCAAGATGAGGCAAGCTCAGTCGTGTACGGTATGCCCCGGGTAGCCTTTGAGTTGGGCCATGTGATGGAACAGGTTACCCTGGAGAACATGGCCAGACGGATCTGCTCAATTGCCAAGGGGCAGGGCTAAGGGTTGTTCCTGTCTGTTGGTTCCCCTTCGACCAGTAAATTTACCGGTCCTGAGGAAAGAGCTTTGAAAATGCGCCGTTTTACTGCACCCGAGTTGCCCGTGAATTCGGCAATCCGTTTGCGGATGTCCCGGCGTTGAGAGTGGATGCCGTAAGGACAGGTACAAGATGCCTTGAGAATATTCTGTTCTGCAGCGCAAGCGACTATCTGCTGTTCTTCTATATACCCCAGAGGACGGATGAGGCTTACCGGGTACTTTTGATAGGAAAGCGCCATAGGCATAGCAGAAAGTTCTCCTTTGGCAGTCATATTCATAAAAAACGTTTCTATGATATCGTCCAGATGATGTCCTAAGGCAATCTTATTGAACTTATGGGCTACCGCATAACGTAACAGTTCAGTACGTCGCTGAGTGGAGCACCAATAACAGTTCATTTTTTCCCCTGGTTTGAGTCTGCCGATGATGGGAACGAAGTGGTCTGTAAAGGGAATGCCCCAGGCTTCCAACTTCTGTGAAAGGGCAGCTTTTTTACAACAGGCGCAGAAGTCGCTTGAGATGTGGAGCGCCGCGAGTTCATAGTCTGTTTTAAGCGCCGGCCGTACCTGTTGTAAGGCCCAGGCGAGAACCGTAGAGTCTTTCCCGCCAGAAGCAGCGATGAGAATCCGGTCGCCTTTACTGATGAGATGCTGTTCCAGAACAGCTTTGATAAGCAATTTTTGTACTACCTTACCTGCTCCAGCCCGGCGTAAGCAGCGATTACTCATCGTACTGCACCCTCACTCGGCATTTCCGGCTCAGGTTCCAGGGTATACCGGGCATAGATATCCCGGATCACGAGACTAGCGAGGATCATCCCTGCCGCAGCAGTAACCGGTACCGCACTGCCGTTGATCACCTTTTTGGAACTGCACCATTCCACTGCTTCGTCACCACATGTCTGCCTTGGACAGAGGCATTGAGCAGAACCACAGGAAACCGGAATCCCGGTATAGAGTGGCAATCGTTCGGAACTGTACACCACGGTAAAATGCCCTTGAAAGCCCCGTTTCCGTAACCCAGAACGCACCAGTCTCGCCAGAGGACAACCCTGAGTCTCCCAAATATCCGCGGTTCTCAGTTGGGTAGGATCGAGTTTCTGAGCCATCCCCATAGAAGCGTAGAGCCGTATGCCCCGCTGGGTAACCGCCTCAATCAGATCCAGTTTATGGGTGAGACTATCAATAGCATCAATGATATAGTCGGCTCCTTCCAGCGTAAACAGCGCGGTTGTTGCCCGAGAGAAGACCTTTCCAAAAGCCTGAACCTGGCATTTTGGGTTGATCTCCAAGAGCCGAGATTTAAGAACCTCAACTTTGGATTGCCCTACCGTACTACTCGTGGCCTGAATTTGACGGTTTATATTGGTAACGCATATCCTATCGGAATCAACGATGGAGAGCTTGCCGATCCCTGAACGAACCAGGGCCTCGGCACACCAACTTCCCACGCCTCCTACACCGAAAATCATCACCTTGGTCTGAGCACACGCTTCCAGCGCTTCAACGCCGGTCAGAAGTGCCAGTCTTTGAAAACGAGGATTAACACTCATGAATAAACTCAGTGTACCTTGGTGAAGTCTTTAAGGCAATTACCTTGTAAAGGGCCAGCCTCTTAATCCCAACAAGCGCTCAAAATCCCCCAGCTTTTTCCCAGTGGTAGATGAATTGCAGTGCGTACTGCTGGATACCATTGAAATACGTATCAATGAAATAGGTGAGTTCCCTGCCCACATACCGATAATGCCAACTTTCCCAGCGATAACCGGTAATGGCCTCATAACCCTGGGGAAAAGAGATGGACCAGCCCCACAAATGAGCGTTAGCTACTATCCAACGACCTGCCCTGGTTTGTGCAAAGGAATCATCAATAGAGCCAAAATCTACCACCAACCCCAACTGATGCTGGCTATGTCCTGGCCGGGCAGATTCCCGATCCGCGGTTTCCTGCCCTGATTCCCTGACATTTCGGTTATACACGGTTTCCTGGTAGGAATAGGAACGATACGTCGAAGATGCGATGAGGCTCACCCCATCGGTTTGGGCTGCAACAGCCATTTCTTCCAAGGCCATTACTGCAGGCCGACGCAATAGGAGACCTCGACGGCTTACCTGATAGGAACCATTGGTAAGTTCCACCAGGTCATCCGGCTCATACCCCGCAGGAAGGGCATGTCTCTTATCTACCAAGGCCCGCAGATAGGGGTCACCCTCAAGGACCGCTAACAGATCAAGAAGAAAGGCCGGTCCTTCCGCAGCCAGCCCTTGAATATGCCCGGCAAGTTCTTGAGGGATCTCCGCTTCCTCAAGGATGCGGGTTAAAAAAACGCTCAAATGTCTATCATCAGCGCTCACTAGTTGCCCTTGCCAGGGCTGTTCAATACTCGACTGATCCGCTGCGGCAGAGCGCCGGTTTTCGGTCTTAGAACAACCCGTATACCCTAAGGTCAGCAGGGTATATATCCATAAAAAGCCCATGCTCAGAGAAAGCATGATACGGCGTATACTTTTCATTATTTGATCTCATTATCCAGACAGGCCAAAGCATCGGTTGTACCGCTTCTTTTATCATACGCGCTAGGAGCCTCATGCGCCTTGAGACAGGTTATGAGCTTTCCAAATGAAAGCCCTTCCTGGTTTGTTCGCGTACTCAGATCCCGCAGCGTCAGGGGATCCTGCAAAGGATCCGTGCCGGAGATTATCAGCCAGCGGGCACCCTGCTTCTCGGCTAACATGGCTTGTTTCGTGAGTTTCTCCGCTTCAAGCAGAACCGCACAGGGGATTCCCGCTTCCCGGAGCCGAGCTGCCAGGGCCTGGTATCGACCGGTAGCTTCTTCCTGGATGCAGGCAATGGCAACTTGGTTATATGAAACCCTGGTTTGGAGTTTTCCCAAGGCTTCCAAGGCGGCGATAAGCCGGTCAAGCCCAATAGATGAGCCCACACCGCTTATGGTTTCTTTAGAATAGAGTCCTGCCAAATTATCGTACCTACCCCCGGAACATACCGAGCCAATATCCGGTAGTTCATTAAGAAAGGTTTCGTAGACCACCCCGGTATAGTAATCCAAGCCTCGGGTGATCGACGGATCCAGCACAAAGGAAGCAGCCGTACCAGTATCCACCATGAACCGGCGTAGCAGGCCAAGCCGCTGCACTTCAGGGGAATCACCGCCCACCGCTTCGGCGAGGCTTGCCAGGCTTTCCTCAAAGCTGCCCTTAACCTGGATAAACCGGAGAATTTCCTGGGCTAACGCATCGTTAAGTAACTGCGCAAGCTGGCGCCGGGTTTCTTCTTTACCGATCTTTGCAAGCTTATCTACAATCCGCAAGATTTCAATGGATTGTTTCCAAACCCCCAGACAGGAGAGGAACCGGTTAAAAAGTCCCCGGTGATTTACCCTGATGCTTATGTCCCCTACTCCTAAACTGAGCAGCGCAGTCCGCATGATGAGCAATATCTCAAAATCCGCAGGAGCATGGTCGCTCCCGACGATATCAAAGTCGCATTGGGTGAATTCCCGATACCTACCCCGCTGGGTATTTTCCCCCCGCCAGACTTTGGCAATATGGTACCGTTTAAAAGGCAGGGACAGTTCCCCCCGGTGTTCCGCGACGAACCGGGCAAAAGGTACGGTGAGGTCAAAACGGAGAGCCACGTCCCGGCCTCCCTTATCATTGAAACGGTATATCTGTTTTTCCGTTTCTCCGCCTCCCTTTCCCAGGAGTATGTCCGCATATTCCAAAGCCGGAGTATCAATAGGCACAAATCCATAAGATCGAAAACACCGCTCAAGCTGCTCAAGTAAATGCCGCCGCGCTATTTCCGCAGGCGGAAGAAAATCCCGGAACCCTTTCAGTATTCGCGGTTCGATAAAAGTAACCATATTTCATGGTACTATAGAGCCGGAACCTATGGGAAGTAGTTTTTTACCTTACTTCTCATGCGGTATGCTTAGGGAGTCCGGCGTCCACTGAGGAATGCTCGCGTACTTTGCCGCTGGTATTGGAGATGCGGTACTTGTGGGAATCGTGAACCGGAACCATAGCACGGGTATCCGGGAAATCCTGTACCGACCTGAGCACCCATTACGAAGCAACGTAAGGTCAATGTTGCGCAAAGGATTGGCGGGATGCGTAACAGGATGGGTTCATTCGACGGTAACGCTTTTTGCCAGGTTTCGGGGCTTGTCAGGGTTGTTGCCCCGGAGGACAGAGCAGTAGTAGGCGAAGAGTTGGGCGGGGATCACGGACAGGAGGGGCGAAAAGGTATCCTCGGTCTTGGGTATTCGGAAAACTTCATCGGTAATCGTGTCAAAGCTATGCTCGCCATCCCAGGTGATCACGAGAGACGAAGCGCCGCGGGAACGGACTTCCTGAATGTTGGAAGCGGTCTTGTCAAAGAGCCGTGTCTGGGTGGCTATGGTTACCGCCAGGGTGTCCCGGTCCATTAGGGCGATGGGGCCGTGTTTCAGTTCTCCTGCGGCAAAGGCCTCGGAATGGGTGTAGTTTATCTCTTTGAGTTTCAGGGCGCTTTCGAGGCTGACCGCGTAGTCAAATTGCCGTCCCATAAAAAAAACTTTGCTTTTGTTGAAATGCCGGGAGGCAAAACGTTGAATCGCCTCTTTGCGGGCAAGCAGTTCTTCCGCCTGCGCAGGGATGGCTTCGAGTGAGGCAAGGTACCGGCGGTAGTCGTTGCCGGAGATGCGGGAACGCGCCCGGCCCAGTTTGAGAGCTAGGAGGTACAGGCATATAAGCTGGCTGGTAAAAGCCTTGGTCGAAGCCACGGCGATTTCTGGTCCTGCCCAGGTGTGGAGCACCAGGTCGGCTTCCCGCGCAAGGGTTGACCCTACGACATTGGTAATGGCGAGGATCCGCGCACCTTCTTTTCGGGCAAACCGCATGGCAGCCAAGGTGTCGGCGGTTTCCCCGGACTGGCTCACCACGATGAATATATCTTTTGGGTTGAATACGACGTTGCGGTAGCGGTATTCCGAGGCGACATCCACCTCCACGGGAATTCGGGTAAAGTGTTCCAGCGCGTACTTGCCGACCATCGCCGCGTGCCAGGCAGTACCACAGGCGGTGATGACAATCCGGGGAGCGGTTGTCCATGTTTCATCTTCATCAAAGCTGATTTCCTCAAAATCAATAGCATAGTCCCCGGTTCCAGAGCGCTTAAGGCGGGGGCGCAGCGTATCGGTGAAGGCACGGGGCTGCTCGTGAATCTCCTTGAGCATAAAATGTTCAAACCCGCCTTTCTCGGCGGCCTCCGTGTCCCAGTCAACGTGCACCGGGGTTCTGATGACCCGTTCCCCCTCACCGGTAAAAAAATCAGCGTGATCGCGGTATAACACCGTGATTTCCTGTTCTTCCAAATAACAGACTTCGCGGGTATGGGCAAGCAAGGCCGAAACATCCGACGCGAGAAAATACTCTCCTTTTCCAAGCCCTACGATGAGGGGGCTGTCTTTCCGTACCGCGATGATCCGGTCGGGAAAATCAGCCGACACCACTGCCAGCGCGTATGAACCTTCCAATTGAAGAAGCGCCTCCCGAACCGCACCGAAAAGCCCCCCATCTCCGGAAACATTAGTGTAGTGGTAATTAATGAGATGCACAATGACCTCGGTATCGGTATCGCTCAAAAAGACCACATTCCGCGCCTCGAGCCACTCCTTGAGCCGCCGGTAATTCTCGATGATCCCGTTGTGCACTACCGCGATCCGGCCCGCCACATGAGGATGCGAATTAACGTCCGAAGGTTCCCCGTGCGTAGCCCAGCGCGTATGGCCAATCCCCAGCGTGCCCTCCGGCATTTCCCGTCCTAACCGCTCCTCCAGCACCGACAAATCGCCTTTAGCCTTGCTGACCTTAAGCTGTCCCCTGCCAAGCACCGCGACCCCCGCCGAATCGTAGCCACGGTATTCGAGCTTTTTAAGCGCCCCCAGCAGTATCGGAGCCGCCTCCTGAAATCCGATGTATCCAGTTATCCCGCACATATTCCCTCCCCATCCCGTGAGATGTGTAGTTTCAGCATAAACGCAGAGATCCCGCCTGTCAACCAATGAGCAATTTAACAATGAGTAGTGGGGAATTATTATCAAATAACATTGACGAGCAGTACACTTGGTTGAACAATTTCTTGGAAAAACAACAGGTCCTGCGAAAGACCCGTCTGATCCTATGCCTCAGCCGGCAGTTGTTCCCCTCTATCCCCACCGTATGTTCCTTCGTGCTTGTCCTCTGTGAATATCGACAAGAAGCTGTCCCAATTATCTGTCGCTATCTGGTCATAGCTTACCCCCAGCCGTTTCAGCACCTTCCTCAGCTTTTGCCCCGTCCTTATGTCCCCTTTCCTCCACACATACGCCACTATTTCCTCGGTGATAATCAGCCATACGTTGTTCTTCTTTTTCCCCACTTATGTCCAACATTCATCTACTTCAAGACCGTCATAAAGGGAACGTTTAGGTTTTATCTTGTAATGAGTCGATTTGAGTACTTTTAAGACCTTGGTGATACCAATGCTCAGTACGCTGCTGATGTCCCGTATGCCAATTCCCCGGACGAACATGATGTTAACCAGGCTAACTATCGCGGAAAGGCATCCCCGGTAGGTGATGGTGATCTACAAAGTATGATGAAGTAAAAACGACTGAAGACTAATGAACGTAGTGCATTATACCACAATAAATTAGCCTTTCTTAGATTAATCGTAACTATTCAGTCGTGGTAAAAAAGGAAGAATTTTAAGAGCTTATCCGGGAATAAGGCTTGGATGGATAGGAATAAGATTTCGCCAAAGAATAACCGCACAGGCGAACTCCACCAGCGCCTGATAGTTCCGCGCTTTCTTCTCATATCTCACCAGGAGTTTTCTGAAGCGGTTCAACCACGAATGACATACCTCCACACCCACCGCCTCGCGTTGAACTCGAGATTCTTTTCCTTCTCACTTTTCTCTTCTCCACGACCCCGGATGTGCGGCAACCATGGATTTCAGGGTGTCTTCCAGCAGTTTCACCTCATGCCGGTT
>JAISBK010000090.1 GCA_031266255.1 Treponema sp. | reverse complement strand
CCAAAGGGTCTATCCTGGAATTATGTACTGGTAAACCTCCCCCGCCTAAAATCGTTTCACCCCAGCCCCTTCTGGAGGGTTTGTTATGATTAAACCGGACAGCAGTGGTTTGATACAATGATTTCAGAACACTACCCAAAAAGCATGAAATCCTCCCAGCTTTCATGCAAAAACCACCGCAGCGAAAACCTCAGCCCGTTGAAAAACTCCTCCCGCCTCCCAAACGTCCCCCGCGCTTTCCGGTATCCCTCATCAATAAGCTGCAGTATCCCATGAACCTGGAAGCTCAACAGGTTCAACAGGCAGTATATATCACCGGCGTGTTCTGCCCCATGCCCAAAGTTGTGCTCCAGGTTGTACCCGTGGTTCTTCAGCACATTGTTATTCTCGTTCTCTATCTTCCACCGTGCCCTCCTGCACTCCGTCAGTAACCCCGCATTTTCTCCCGTTATGCGCTTATTCGTTATCCAACTATTATGATAGGTGACCTTCCCTTTCTCCTCATTCCCTATCTGAGAATCAAGGTAATTTACCCGCGGCGTCTCCTTGTAGTCCCGTATCTCCATTGATACCGGTATTCCAGGTGATGTCTCCCGTTCCATACTCGCCGTCTGCGCTCTTCCACATACGAGTTTTTCACCGTTTCGGTCAGCCACGGATGGCTTGCCTCCTTGCAGGTTGGAGTATAAATCGTCCCCCAACAAGGTCGGCGACAACCACCGATACTCCCGCCCACATTTTTCAAGCCACTGTTTCGCCATATTCCGCTCGCAATCCTGTTTCTCCGTCCCATCCTCATTCCGTATCATATCAGGCATCACGGGGGAGCACCACCGAATCCCCCGGTTTTACTATCGTCACCGCTACGATACTAGGGTAATAGGTCCTCCCGTCCTTGCTCTTGTGCAGACAGTGCTCGCAATGGATGGTTTCCGATGAAAAATGCCATACCCCGTCCAGGGTATCAATACCCCACTGTCCACTACCCGCTACGGCTCAAGGGCATGGTGCTCCTGCGCCTCTTTCAGGTTATCCGTGAATACTCCGCTGAACCACTCCGGTTCAAGCCCATCAAGCAGCCGGGTAATCTACATGCTGCAGGGTATGTCCTTCACTTCAAGGAGCGTTTCAAGGTTATTCCGCTTCAGTTTCCTCTGCATCTGTTGTTGAAAGTTCATCAGGGAGGGGATGCTGAAAGAAGAAGATGGCAAATGCGCACTTGACCGCATCTAACAACAGGTACTTCAGGTCGTGTCCATCCCGCCACTTATCCGGCAGTTCTTTCCCCGCCTGCTCCAGGTTGCATCTCAACTTCCCAAATATTCCCCATCCCATGCCTTATTATGGCATGTTTTTTTGTAATGTTAAATTGCTGTTTTCAGCCTTTTTTGTGTTGGCAACATATATCCCTATCCGGTCGGTATAGAGGGCCTCGGGTACACCATACCCGGTTAAAATCGCCCGAAACGCCTCCAAATACCCCTGCAGGCACTCGTGCTCGCACCGGTACAGCCCCAGAATGTCTCCGGTGGCGTCATCCTGAAATCCGTGCAGGGCATATTGAACGCCTGAGCCAAACCAGTCATACGCCGTGGCGCCTGTTGAACCAGTTCGCCAAACTTTGCCCGCCTCTCCCGCCTTTCTCTTATACTCCGGCGTGTCTTGGGGGACGCAATCCCGGCCCCTTTCAGAATACCGGACAGGCAGGTGTAGCTGACCCTTATCTGCTCGTATTCTTCCAGCAGTTCTCGAAAATACGTGAAATTTGCCTTTTGATATGCCCCGCCTCCTAGTTTATCCGAGGGGGTGATCTTTTCCCTTGTTAGTTCAGGGGGTGAACGTATCACTTGTTAACGACACAAATCCCATAAATTGGTTGACGGCGGGAAAAAGCTATGCTATAGTTAAGATAATTAGTTTATAGAAACTATTATCCTTTCTTTTGGACTTTAGCCATGCAATATTTTGATACTCATGCCCATATAGGGCTCATTTGCGACGACCCTATCGAACAACTCATGGTTATTCAGGAAGCTCGCCAGGCTTCTGTGGCGCGATTAGTCTCGATCTGTAACAGTTTGCACGATTTTGTGAGGGTCTATGGTAACCTTAAATCCGCAATGAATGTGTATCATGCCGTGGGGGTTTCTCCTTCGGAAGTGCAGAATCCCGGTAAAGCGTGGGTGCAAACCATCGAACAAAGTCTGCGTCTTCCCCGGGTGGTGGCTATCGGTGAAATTGGTCTTGATTATTACCGTAAATTCGGGGATAAGAAATCCCAGATCGAGCTTTTTATTACCCAGCTCGATATGGCCAACAAGCTCAATAAGCCGGTTATCATCCATAACCGGGATGCAGGGCATGATATTTTAGATATACTTCGGGACCGGCTGCCTCCCCAGGGGGGAATCTTGCATTGCTATTCCGAAGATGCGGACTATGCCAAGAAAGCGCTCAAGTTGAATCTCTATTTTTCTTTTGCAGGGAATTTAACCTACCGGAACGCCCGGAACCTCCATGAAACTATCGGCGTGCTTCCCCTAAACCGGATCCTCATTGAGTCTGAAAGCCCTTTCATGGTTCCTGCGGATCATCGGGGCAAACGGAACATGCCCAAGTATCTTCCCCTCACTGCTCGATTTTTGGCGGATATGCTGGGAATCAAGGCTGAGGAACTGGCTTTGATGCTCTGGCAGAATGCGAATCGTTTTTTCGGTCTACCTGACGAATAGGGATGAGCCTGTACCACCCGCTTGTAGTGGGTTCCCTCACGCTTTCCGGTAATCTCTTGCTGGCGCCGGTGGCAGGATATGCGGATCGCGCGTTTCGGGCGCTCTGTATCGCGTATGGCGCGGATTTCACCTGTACGGAACTGATTTCTGCTGAAGCCCTCATACGGAATGGCGTAAGAGCTGAGCCGCTCTTACGCCGGGCCGATACCGAGAAGCACTATGCGATTCAGCTCTTCGGTGCTGATCCAGAGGTTTTGTATAAGGCTGCGGTCCTATTGGCCCCCTATAGCCCGGCAGTGGTGGACATCAACTGTGGCTGTCCGGTTTCCAAGGTAGTCAAGACTGGGGCAGGTTCTGCCCTGATGCGGCAGCCCTCCTTACTGGGCCGTATTGTAGAGGCAGTCGTCCGGGCTTCCCGGGATCATTTGCAGTCCGTACCGGTTACGGTGAAAATGCGTTTAGGCTGGGACAGTGCATCTATCAATTACGTCTCCTGTGCCCGGATTGTCGTAGAAGCCGGCGCAGCCATGGTAAGTCTCCATGCCCGAACCAGGGCGCAGGGGTATGCGGGGAAAAGCGACTGGTCCTCTATTCAGGACTTGGTTTCCCGGATTGCGGTTCCGGTGGCCGGGTCTGGAGACATCTTTTCTCCGGAAGACGCCGAAGCCATGCTCCGCAAAACCGGTTGCGCCGGAGTCTTGTTTGCCCGGGGAGCAATGGGGAATCCGTTCATTTTTTCCGCTACCCGCTCCCTGTTACTGACCGGTTCCTATACCCAACCGAACGGGGCTGAACGGCTTCATACCGGTTTACGCCACTTGCTGCTGTTGGCTCAAGATTGGGGAGAAAAAACCGCGTGTCTGGAAATGCGAAAACACTTTTGTGCATATACCAAGGGTATGCCGGGAGGCGCTCCTTTGCGGAATAAGCTGGTTCATGCTGAAACCATTGAGGAATACCAGGCCTTATGCGGTACATTTGTCCCATGAATTGAGGATTGGGTGAGGCAGCTTACCTGCCGGAGGTTTCCTGCAGTATAGCTAAGGTGCGTGCCGCGCAGCGATCCCAGGAAAAAGCCTCGGCCCGTTCAAGCCCCAGCCGGCGACATTCCCGATATACTTCCCGATTGGTGGTAAGGGTTACCATGCGATCCGCCATATCTTCAGGCTTGTAAGGATCAAAATACAGCGCCGCGTGTTCCGCGGTTTCTGGTAACGAGCCTGCCCGTGCGCAGGCAACCGGCACTCCAGAGGCCATAGCCTCAAGCGCCCCCATCCCAAAGCCCTCATGTATCGAAGGGATCACCACGATATCCGCACCGGCATACAACTCGGGGATATTTTTAGCGGGGAAATGGCCGGTAAAAAAAATATCATGCCGAAACGGGGATGCGGCAGCAGCAGCTTTTATCTGTTCTGCCCCGTGTTGGTCCCCCCCTGCAAGGACCAAGCGGTGGGGATACTTGGTTCGTTCCTTAAAAAGGCCAAAGGCCTTAATCAGTCTGACATGGTTCTTTAAGGGATACGCAAGCCGGGATGCATAGAGTATATAGGGACGGCGAAAGCTAAAGGGCTGGATAAGCACGACGCTTTCCTCGTTTCGGGGCCGGGGATAAAACGCGGTGTGGTCAATCCCATTGGGTACCACCTCGATATAGGATTCTTTGATCTTGGCAAGTTCCATTAACTGTTGCTTCACCCAATTACTTACCGCGATGACGCGGTCGAGCCGTCTTATCGCATTGGGAAGGAGCCGTCGGATAAGCCCTACCCAGGCTTTACCGGTTTGCTCGAACCCCCCATAGGCAGCCATATCGTGAACCACCCCAACGGTAGGACAGGGAGACTTATACGGAAGCTGTTTATGGGCGGCAGGAAAAAAACAAGCGTCATAGACCCTATCCCGGGCAAATTGGGGATACTTAAAGAGATGCCAGAGTTGCGGAACGCTCCTCCCGCCTAAAGGGTACCGGGGGATAAATTCCAGATCCGGAGCGACTTCGCTATAGACAAATCGATCTTCTTCCCAGCCAAATAATTCGTAGAGCGCTCCAGAAGGGGGTATTCTTTTTAATAGGTGCATTATATAAACACCAACCCCCGATTTACCACCTTCACAGGCAAAGGTATTGATACCGATCTTCATCTGCTACCTCCGGGCACTTGTTACCATGCCAACCAGATTACTGTAGAGCATAGCAGTACAGGAAAAAGAGCACAAGGTACCGCTAGGGCGGTATTATTGACTTTTGTAATTCCTTGCTATATGAGGAAATAAATGCATTGCGTTTTTAACTACAGGAGCCATAGTATAGTGCTCTTGTTTCTTCTTCGTTTTCGGGCTATGTTGGGATTAACCAGACTTTTAGCACGTTTTTAGGAAAGAATCGTGTTAAAAGTCTCTTTTTGTCCCCCCAAAACAGGAGCAAAGCAGTATGGGTTTTGGTGAAATTGTAATAATTGCGGTAGGATTATCCATGGATGCATTCGCCGTATCAATTACCTTAGGGTTATCCGTGGAAAAACCCACGATAAAAGAAATACTAATGCCCGGATTGTATTTTGGCCTCTTTCAGGCGCTTATGCCGGCGGTGGGGTATATGACCAGTTTTTACTTTGCAAATAAAATTCAGCATTTAGATCACTGGATTGCCTTTGCATTACTCGGCCTTATTGGCGGAAAGATGATAAAAGACAGTCTTTCCCAAGAGCATAAAGAAAAAAAGCTCCCTGAGTATTCTTTTAACCCTATGAAAATGCTGCTGCTGGCATTGGCGACCAGTATTGACGCATTAGCCATAGGTATTACCTTTGCATTTTTTGATGTACCTATTGTTAAGGCCGCGATAATAACCGGGTTGATAACCTTTTTCATAGCAATGATTGGGGTAAAAATCGGCAACTTGTTTGGAATGCGCTATAAATCAAAGGCGGAATTTGCCGGCGGCTTAATGCTCGTCATAATTGGTATAAAAACGGTGATTGAGCATATATTAGGGGACACCAGCGTATTATTGCCATAATCTGATCCTAAAAACAAGAGGATCGTTGTAAAAACAACTGATCTTATGGCTTATCGTATATAGTATAGAATCGTATACATACCACAAGAAGCGGGGGAAGCTCCTATGAATCGATGTCCAGGTGCAGAGCACTTGAGCGGAACACCTACCTTGACCACCAAGATTTGTCCGCAATGCGGTGGTGAAATTGACCTTTTCTCCATTGATATGCAGGCCGTTTGCGAGCGTTGCGGGTTCATCGCCTACAACGATACGCAACACTGTATTCGTTGGTGTAAATATGCCAGACAATGCGTGGGAGATGCCTTATATGAACGCATGATGAAAACTGCTACCTGATCACTCAAGCCTGGGTTCCATGGGAAAGGGAAGTACCCCATCAATGCTCGATCTGTCGGTGAGGGCCATGATAAGCCTATCCAACCCAAGCGCAACCCCGGAACAAGGAGGGAAGGGCCGGATCCTACCCTGGGTATCCTTGCGGGGAAGGAAAACCTGCCAGTAATCCTCATCGATCCGGTGGGGAACCAGGGCAGTCTGGGCTTTGCGCGCCCCTTCTACGGTAAAATAGTCCCGTACCCTTTGGGGATCCGTTTCTTCGGAATAACAGTTGGCAAGCTCAATCCCCCGGACATAGAGTTCCCACCGTTCCATGGTCTTTCCTTGAGGATCTTGCTTGGCAAGGCAGGGGACAAAGGCCGGGTAATCCATCAGCGCCACTGCCTGGTCTTTGGGAAGGCGAGGCTCCACCGCATGGACAAACATGAGATTATAGAGGTCTGCCTGGTTCATGCCCTGAGGCGGTTCAAGCCCCAGCCGGCGGGCTTCCGCTTCTAGGGTACCCTGGTTCGCGGCATCAAAAAGGCTGAATCCTGCCCAGCGGGAAAAGGCTTCTTCCATGGTGATCCGCAGAAAAGGAGGGGCCAGGGCTGAACGCTCCGGTTCAGGAAGCCCTTCAATCAAGTACTGAAATAAGTCCTCAGTTACCTGCAAGGAATCTTCATAATCTGCATCCATGGTATAGTATTCCACCATAGTAAATTCCGGGCTATGCAGGCGGCCCAGAGATTCCCCGTTACGGAAACACTTACAGATCTGGTAGAGAGACACCCCGTGGTCGGCAATGAGTTGCTTCATCCAGATTTCCGGGGAAGGAATGAGCCAATATGTTCGGTTCTTGCTCAAAAATGGGGGGAGATAGACAGTTTCAAAGACTTCCAGGCAGGAT
Source organism: Treponema sp. (assembly GCA_031266255.1). Taxonomy (GTDB): domain Bacteria; phylum Spirochaetota; class Spirochaetia; order Treponematales; family Breznakiellaceae; genus JAIRLU01. The sequence continues at coordinate 2,340 of JAISBK010000090.1, read as the reverse complement.
TCAGGGATGAGATTCGGGGCCAAAAGCGGGGTATCCACCTCAAGGTACGCACGGCCGTCAAAAAACGCCCTGATTTGCCGTATGATCCTGGCTCGCGTCCAGAGCAGCTCCTTATCCATGTACGTTCCCCTTCCCCGCGAGGCGGCATACCGCCTCTTTCCATTGGAGGCCTCGATGAAACTCATGCAAGAACATACCGAAGGAGGCGCAGCCTGGAGAAAGAACCACCACATCCCCTGGCCGGGCAGCTTCCAGACTGGCGCTCACCGCCTGATCCAGGGAATCAAAAGGGCCGTAATAGGAACACGCAAGCCCATCCAGCAGGGGTTTGAGCTTATCGCTGCCGGTTCCCGCAAGGAGGATCACGGCTTTGGCTTGTGCCGCTGCCTTGGCAAGGGGGGTAAAGTCCAGTTTTTTATCGGTTCCTCCGGTTACCAGCACTACCGGCGCATCAAAGGACCGCACCGCTGCCGCTGCCGCATCAGGGATGGTGGCGGTGGTATCGTTATAGAAACGAACCCCCCCTGCTTCATAAAACAATTCCAGCCGGTGCTCAATCCCAGGAAAGCTCCCCAGGGTATCTCGAATAAACGCCGGCGGAAGCCCCAGGTCCAAGAGGACCAAGGCCGCGGCTAAGAGGTTTTTCTTCTGGTGATACCCGGGGATGAGGAGCTGGGGGGGAACCACTTCCACCGGTGTCTGGGGACCCCCCCTCAGCCGGGCAAGACCAGGGCCTTGGGGCGTGGCGAACCAGCCTCCTGCATCAGGCAGAGGTTTTTCAGCATACATCAGGGGCCTAGCCCGGGTTTCAGCCAGGAAACTCCTGCCCCAGGGATCATCCGCGGCAACTGTGAGGTCTTGGGAATCTTGTCCTTGGTAGAGGATTCGTTTATCCCCCATATAGGCATCCATGGTACCGTAGCGATCCAGGTGATCCGGCAGGAGCGCGGTACATACCGCTGCCCGGGGTTTGAGGAGGGCCTGGGGCTTTCCCGCTGCGTCCAAGACCCCCTCCTGTACCCGGCCCTGGAGATCCCCGAGCTGCCAGCTTGAGAGTTCCAAGACTACCGTATCTTCAGGGTGTAGGGCATCTAAAAAGGCCAGGGGGGATACGGTGATATTACCTCCCAGATACGCATGGCCGGGGAACAACCCTTGAGTTTGTGCTGCCTTGAACGCCCAATGGAGGGCTGATGCAGTACTGGATTTACCCTTGGAACCGGTAACCCCGATAAGCCGGGCAGGGGAATGGGCTAAAAAAAGGGAAATGTCGGTTTCTATACGCCGGCTGAAGGCTAAGAAGGGAGAATCAGGCCTGACCCCGGGATTTTTTATAACCATATCGGCTTTTTTAAAATCCTCTTGGTCGTGATACCCCAGTACATACCTAATATGCGGGAAGCCCTGGAGTTGTTCCAGGGAAGGAGCCAGTTTTTTTTCGTCCCGGAGATCCGTAACCGTGATGTCCGCGCCCTGGCTTGCCAGGTAACGGACCGACGCTAATCCGCCTCCATGAAGACCGAGACCCATAACGAGGACCTTCATGCCTTGGTAGTGCGGGGAAGCCGGGGATTGGATAGACTTGTCAGTATTTTGGGGAGGCTCATCGCGAAGCATAACCTCAGCATAGCAGTTCCTGTAGTTTTACGCTAACCCCCGTAGCAGCATACGTTCAAAAGGTGGTAGTTTCCCGGAACATGAACGTAGACGCCCTGGAAATCCTTGACAGGGACTTGTACAAAATTTCAAAAAAAAAGTACTCTATTTTCATGCTTTTGACCAAAACAGAGCAAACGACAGCCTACGCTCACGGCTATACTTTATATAAAAGACGGCGTGTCAAGTACCTAAGTATAGAAAAAAACAAAAAAATCAAGTAGTTTGCCCATAGGGGATATAGGCGGCCTCCTGAGACGAACCTGCACCCTGCTACGGCAGTTCCAGGGTGCTAGTATCTGCGCTTGCTTGGGCATAGTTCCTTCTGCCAATGGTATTGAAAGACCGTTATTCTTGCAGAGGGTGCATAAGCTCATCGTAATCTTTGTATTTTTTCTAAAATACCCCCTAGACAATGAAAAATTAATATGATATGGTGTTTTATCACATAGTTAAGAATAATAACCTCTATGTAAGCAGGTATCCTATAAACATGAGGTTCTAAAAAATAGCGGCGATCTGGTCTGTTGCTATAAAAAATGTTGTTTTACAGTCGTGAAAGATTTTTTTTTATGTAAGAATAAATTAGTTTGTCCCCCCCCCCCCCCCCCCCATTTAACCGTATTTCTTTTATTTAGCTCTACTTTAAACGAAAGCCCATTTTATCCTCCTTACTGCGGTAAT
>JAISBK010000047.1 GCA_031266255.1 Treponema sp. | reverse complement strand
TTCGCTGGGGAGATACCCTTTGGGATATATCGGAGGCTTTTTATCGTAATCCTTGGCTTTATCCGCGTATTGCCCGATTTAATAACATTCGGCGACCAGACCTTATTGTCGCAGGAAGCGTCATCCGTATCCCTCCCCGGAACTAGGATACCGATGTTTCCTGGGTATTTTTTCTTTTTTTTGTTAATGCTCGGTACCTTGGTTTCTTGCAAGGGTGAATCGGTTTTAGGGATAAGTAAAGAGGAAGCTGCCCAACGGCTTAAAGCAGGGGATATAAGCTTTATCCTGGCAGCGGATCCGGTCAACCTAGCGGAACTGCGGCTCCTTCACCCTTCAACCCTATTTTACGGAGGGCTTCTGGTTCAAGCCGCAGCCCAGCGAGTCTCCAACGGGGAACCAGAACTCGACCAGGAGCATAGTCAGTCCGCTTTTTTCTATCACGCGCTTTTTGAGGCGGCTTTAGGAAGTCCCTCCCCGCAGATTCGGGCTGCAGCGGCCCAGGAACTCATGGTTCCGCTTTTAGAAGAAACCCAAGGAAAAAGCCTGGCCCGCCGCCTGGTAACCCATATACCGGAGCAAGTCCCGGCGGAAACCTCACCGCTCTCCAAAAACTTTGGTGCCCGGGGAACCGAGTTCAGCTTGTATGGTGCCGCCTTGTATATGCTGGGCCGCTTTGATGAAGGTCTGCGCCTCTTGGAAAGGCAGGGCATTAACTCCTCCTGGGATGAAGCCCTCGTGCTGCTATCCCGCTGGGGTCTCCAGGATACCCAGGTAAAAGGAGATATCCGGGATTGGTTTTTGACCAGCACCCCTGATCGGGCGTTTGCCTGGGCCTTTGAGGAAATGCAAAACCAGGATGCTGAGTTTTTTACCCCAGGGGAAGCTGCAGCGATTAAGGGACGGCTTGCGGTATCCCATTTTTCTTATGGAGAAGGGCTCCAGTACTTTCGCCAGGTTTTACCTGAAGAACCGGCTCTGTTTTTTCACTACCCCGAATTAACCAACGACTTGGGACGCAGTTTTCAATATGCCGGTTCTCTCGCCCTAGCACAGGGAATAGCCCTCTTTCTTGAGTGGGACTCCTTATTAGCCGCAAACATGCAGGTTTCGGAAGAAACAACAGAACCCGATGATCTGGCTCTACAAAAGGCATTTATAGAAAAAATAGAAAAAATAGAAAAAAAAGAGCATCTAGATGTGCCGAATATACGGTACCGGCTCCAGTACTTTGCGGGCAGAATGGAGCGGCAACGAGGGCGACCTTCCCAGGCAATGGATCACTTCAAAACAGCCCTGATCTTTGCCCCAGATGCCCTGCAACAAGATGCCTGTATATGGTATATCCTCCATATTGGGATGATGAACAATCCTGAACAGGTACTCTCGCTTATGGATACGTACCTCCCGCAGTGGCATGAAGACTCGTATTTTGCAGATATCCTGGATCTGCTCTGCCGTTATCTTACGGCAAACCGGCAATGGGAAGGGATGCTGCACCTTTTTTCCCAGATTCGATTCCGGTCTGACGGTGCAAGCACGGCAAAATACGCCTATATTCTGGGCAGGGCGATTTCGGAAGCCTATCTTTCCCCTGAACAGGGTGCGGCTGCATTGGGGGTGTTTAACATGACCAGCCCGACGACTGAACTCAAGTCCCTGGTAACCCGGACCTTTTTCAAGATCGCCTTGGAGGAGGAAGCCTCCTCCTTCTACTATCGTGCCATGAGCGCCTTTCAGTTAGGGGAACACATCATCCCTATACCCATGGAAACACCGCAAGCCGAAAAACCTGCACTAAGTCCTGGGGATTCCTCGTCTGGGGGGAATCTGGCGTTTCTTCAGGGCTTTTTTGAGTTCAGTGCGGGACGTTTTGCCTTTTCCTATCTGCAAACCATGCTGGCCGACCTTTCCATCCCGGAACTACGGCTCCTAGCGCAGACCTTTGCCGCAGCAGCATATTGGGAAGAATCTATCCGGATCATTACCGCCTATATGAGCCGGGAATCCTATACCTTGACCTATGAGGATATGCTTTTGTATTATCCCCGGTCCTTTATGGAAATCATCGAGGCAAATGCCCAGGATGCAGGGATTCCTCCGGAACTGCTGTACGGGCTCATCCGTACAGAAAGCGCCTTTAACCCGGCTATTGTTTCCCATGCCGGGGCAGTAGGGCTATCCCAACTCATGTCCGATACTGCCCTTGAGGTGGCAAAGCGTATCAGTAAGGAGGGAGGGCCTGATTACCTGGAGGATCAGACCCTGGATCTGCAGAACCCTGCAATGAATGTCCATATCGGTACATCCTATCTCCGGTATCTTATGGATCGCTTGGAAAGTCCTCTCCAGGCATTACTCGCTTATAATGGAGGTATGACCCGGGTCAAGCGCTGGCGTACTGCGGAGTCTCTGTTCCCGGAAGATCTGTTCCTGGAAACCATCAGCATTACGGAAACCCGTAATTATGGCAAGCGGGTCTTGGCAGCGGCTGCAGCCTATGGGTATTTATATTTTGATATCCCTATGGAAACGGTGGTGATTAATCTATATAAAGGTTTTCGGTAGGATTCCGACTATTATAGAAAAGTATAAAATAAATAGGTACTGCAATTCCAGTAACTCATCTTTATATAGAATCTAATCTTATACTTATAGATGATTATTTAGATAATGAGCGTGTGGAATAGCGGAGCGTTTTTTACAATCCGGAGGTTGTGACGGTCAGGGTAGGCTCATGTCTGTAGAACGAAAACCTCAGATGTATTGAAGCAGGATGATCGGGTAGTATCCAAGAGAAGACGCACGCGGTTCTGTTGTTTCTTTGACGGAAAGTGGTTTGAAAGAGAGGGATACATTACAGTATTGAGCTTTGTTTGCTTCTGTTATAAGGCCCTATAGCTCAAGTGGAGGATTTCTAATCGGTGGTCCTGAAAGATAGTGTATTTCAGCAAGCATCAATATTTCGCATTGTTGCAATGGTGGGAGCTGGGGTCTTAGGTGTTTCTGCTTTATTCTTAGGAATTTCTATAATCGGTGCGCTTTTTACGGCATCAGGTTCTTTCTTTGCACCGGGGATTTTTTTTGTGGATTCCTATGGGATTTTGGCTTTGGTCATTCCCTGCTACTTGTTCTATGCAGCGCGCTTATTGGCAGCTCCTGAATACTATCCAGAGCGTATTTTTGTACTTACCTGTACGGTGGTTCCCTTTATAACCCTGGCGGTAGGGTTTATGCTTATCCGGGATTTTGCTCTTTTGAAGGAACAATACCGCTTTCTTGAGTGGATCGGGAAAATAGGACTCAATTTCTTTGTCATCCTTTTTACCATCCTGGAAATCTTGATGATCCTGTTCTTTACCGCATTGCTGTTTCCCGGGGCATATCAGAAACAGGAATACCGCTGGAACGCCGTACTGTATAGACCCTCAGCCACGCCTACCGAGGATCCCAAGGACCGGCAAACCTATCAAGCGCAAAAACGTGCATCCTGGCCGCCTTTGCGGAACCCTCCCTTGAAGCTAAAATTTTCCTCGATCCCCTTGCCTCCCGTATTCATGAAGCCAGATCCACCGCCGGAAGACCATAAGGAAAATACCGCAGAAGAGGCCCCCGGATCGAATGGGCCAAACTTCTCGTTTCCCACGATAAAACCCTTAGCCAGTGCCTCTGCCTTGAGTGAATTTGAGTCCCTATTCCATCGGCCTGATCCAGGTACTCAAGAAGATCCGAGTGTTTCCCCTAGACCAGCGGAACCAGAGCGTCCGAGGATTCATGGAGCAGTTCCTCCCTTTCCGGTAGAGGATGGGTTCCTTGCTCATCGAGAAGCGGATAAGGATGCCGCGAAGGGTATAGGTCGGTATCAACCTTGGGAAGAAGAACCTGCTCAGGATCCACTCCCCAGGACCAGCAGCCCAGCACGAAAATCAGTATCCCCATCTTGGGTACAGAAACCCTATGGAATACCGGTGCAGGGGATCCTCAACCGCTATGCGGAGAGTCAATACAACATCATCGATCAGGCCACAAAGGAAGCTGCGGTTATCCTCAGAGATACTTTGGAGGAATTCAATATTCAGGCAGAAGTTACCGGTATCAGGAAAGGACCGGTGATCACCCTTTTTGAACTACTCCCTGCCCCCGGGGTGAAACTTTCCCGAATCGTCAACCTGCAAGATAATATTGCCCTCAGGCTTGCCGCAGCTTCAGTGCGGATCGTGGCCCCGATTCCGGGAAAACAAGCGGTTGGTATCGAGGTTCCCAATACGAGGCGAACCATGGTTTCCTTTGCGGAGATCATTGAAAGGTTCCTTAGGGAATACCACCCGGAAGGAACCGGACCGGCGATCCCCTTGGTGTTGGGGAAGGATAGCACGGGAGAAGTCCAGACCGTTGATCTGGTACAGATGCCCCATCTGCTTATTGCAGGCGCGACCGGTGCAGGAAAATCGGTCTGTGTCAATACGATGATCCTTTCTATCTTGTATCAGTGTTCCCCTGCAGAATGCAGGCTCATCCTGATCGATCCTAAGCTCGTGGAATTACGCATATACAACGACATTCCTCACCTTTTGACCCCGGTGATCACCGAACCTAAGCGGGCTTTTCAGGCGTTACAGTACTGTCTCTTTGAGATGGAACGGCGTTATGCGTGCCTGGATTCCCTGGGAGTCCGGGATGTGCGCAGTTATAACCGGCGTATCAAGGAGCGGGGCATTGCAGTAGAGCATATGCCCTTTATCGTGGTGATGATCGATGAATTCGCAGACCTCATGGCCACAAGTGGTAAGGAGCTTGAATCCGCCCTCGCGCGGCTTACGGCCATGAGCCGGGCGGTAGGGATTCACCTGGTTTTGGCGACCCAACGGCCTTCTATTGATGTGATTACCGGGATTATCAAGGCTAATATCCCCAGCCGTATCGCTTTCATGGTGGCGAGTAAGGTAGACAGCCGTATCATTCTGGATATGACAGGAGCAGAGAAACTCTTGGGTAAAGGGGACATGCTCTATGCCGGGGCCGCAAACCCCTTCCCCATCCGTATACAGGGCGCATTTGTTTCCGATGAAGAGGTTGAACGGGTGGTGGACTATTTGAAAACCTTCAGCCCTCCTGATTACCTGGATGATGAGCTTTTTATGGCTGATGAAGACGAGGGGCTTCTGTATGCAGATGGGGATGATCCCCTGTATGATAAAGCCGTAAAAATTGTTCGAGAACAGGGCAAAGCCAGTGCCAGTTATATACAAAGACGGCTTAAAATAGGGTACAATAGGGCTGCCCGGCTCGTAGAAACCATGGAAAATCGGGGGATTGTTGGTCCTGCCCAGGGGTCTAAACCCAGGGAACTATTAAGAGGATCTGAAGAATCATAACCCTTCATTCCTCTATGAATACAGGTAAATAAAATCCATGCAGCAGCTTGTGATCCTTATGGGTATGTAGTGGCGATTGAGGTGATTGTGTTGTATGATGTTTTAATAATCGGGGCAGGGCCAACAGGAAGCAGTGCAGCAAAAGAATTAGCTGCAAATGGCTATAATGTGTTAATTGTTGAAAAATTTAAAATGCCCCGAAATAAATCTTGTTCAGGTATTTTAATTAATAAATCAATACAGCTCCTTACATTATATTTCGGTAACTATCCTCCTCAAACTGTTATGTGTACTCCTCGAGAAAATAGAGGCATGATACTTACTAATGATGAAGAGAAAGAATACCTTTATGAACAAAAGAGCTTGAATATTTGGAGAAACGCTTTTGATTATTGGCTTGTGCAAAAAGCAGTATCTGCAGGTGCAAAATTAAAAGACGACACAACCGTGGTAAATTATGAAGAACAAGACAATTTTGTTGTTATAAAGCTGAAAAATAAAGACCAAGGTGAATATTCTGAAAAGGCAAAAATAGTTATAGACTGTAGCGGGGCTGTATGTTCAATTAAGCGTAAATTATTTCATTTTCCAAAAAATTATATTTATACATATCAGACCTTCAATAAAGGTTTTATTGATTTAGACTATCATTATTTTTATGCTTATCTACAACCACAGCTTTCAGAATATGACGCATGGTTTAATGTCAAAGACAATTACCTAATTTTTGGTATATCAGGCAAAGATAAAACAAAAACCGGATTATATTATTCAAAATTTATTGAATACATGATACAGAAACATAATGCCCAAGTTGATGTACCAGAAAAAGTAGAAAAATGGATAATGCCTCATATTTTATCTGGTTGTCAAATAAATTATGGTATAGGAAGAATCTTATTTGCTGGTGAAGCTGCCGGTTTTCTCAATCCAATGGGAGAAGGAATATCATCAGGATTGGAAAGCGGTTTTGCCGCCGCTAAAGCTATTCAGCAAGTAGATTTGTATAGTCAATTTGATGTTCAAACAATCATCACAGCATATATGAGAAATACAATAACATTAAAAACATACATGGAACGACAATGGCGATTTGTTGCAGGCTTATCAAAAAAATTTTCATATATGAAATAAGTTAGAGCAATACATTTGAAAATAATATTTTGTAAGTGGGGATATTATATATAGTGGTTATTCGACTGCTAGGGGATTAATTCGACAGTTTCAACAGGATTGTTTACGCTTCGCTCATTCCCACGGCAAGCCTCACAAGGTCAAAAAGCTCCCTGGGTAGCATGACAAAAGGGGACATTTCTATTGGTCGTTGACATCCATCGATCAGCACTCTTGACGATTTTGAAATGATGTGTTAATAATGAACCCATAGATATATTTCAACGGAAGCGGGGTGTAATTCCTCCACTAGTCCGTAACTGTGAATTGGGCGGCGGAAACGCCGGGTTTGTCGAAACAGCCACTGACGAAGGTTGGGAAGGCTGACGGATCAAAGCCCATAAGTCAGGAGACGTTGGTATATTGGCATTAATTTTTTTCTGGACTTCGGGAAGCGAGTCGGAAAAAACCGATTGTTAAGCGATACGAATAAATTTTTGGTTTTCCAGCTTGACTTCAAGCCTCGACCGTAGCGGTCTGTCAAACGTTGTTTGACACGCAGACTTGAAACAGGGCTTTTTTAGTATAATCACGCGTGGACAAGGAGTTGTTTTATGAAGAAGAGAATGTGTTTGGTATTGTTATTACTTTTGGGGATCCTGCTTATTGCCTGTTCCGGTAAAAGGACTTCACCGGTTGTAAGTGAAGGCGATAAAGCCTTCAAACTTGTTGATGTACTTGATCGAGAGGTAGTGATTCAAGGTCCGGTGGAACGGGTATATTACGGGTTCTATTATGAGAATCTGCTGGCCATTGCCGGCCCTACGGCTTTCACCAAGGTTGCGGCCACATCTTTATACGACACGGAAGGCTATTTTTTGACCCTGTCGCGGATCTACCGTGAACGTGTGGAAGGATATGCTGATATGGTAGATGTTGGCTCGACACTGAATGATGATTTTAATATCGAAAAATTGCTGGACATGGATTTGGATGCCGTGATACTTGGCGCATACCAGTATACCGCTCTGGCAAAACGGATTTCGTTACTTGAGAACGCGGGGATTCCGGTAGTCGTCA
>JAISBK010000009.1 GCA_031266255.1 Treponema sp. | reverse complement strand
AACCATCATACTTTGTGGATCACCTCCTAAAATCTAACCGTTTTTCCCATTTCGGGATAGCTTAGGACTATGAGAGCATAGGTAAAAACTTGAGTTAATACAGAACGATGTGCGGGATCGAGGCTATTCCCCAGGAGGGCTGCGGCGCACGATGAATTCTTCCCGGCTAGCCCAGGGATGCTCTGCAATTTCCCGGGCATGGGCAAGCAGGGCCGTCTGGACCCGGTAGGGCTTCTCCCCGCTAAGGGGTCGCCTCCATACCCCATCGCTTCCGAGGATCCAGGCCTGGCAGTTGTCCTGAAAATAGGCTTCCAGGATCGCCAGCACTTGCCGTCTCAGGTCTTCCTGCAGCACCGGAAACATGAGTTCCACCCGCCGTTCTAGATTCCGGGGCATCCAGTCTGCGCTGGAAAGAAACAACTCCTCAGCACCGCCGTTGGCAAAATAAAAAATCCGGGAATGTTCTAGGTAATGATCAATAATGCTTACCACCCGGATATGCTCTGATAATCCCGGCAAACCAGGAACCAGCATGCAGATCCCCCGGATATTGAGCAAGACCTTAACCCCGGCTGCAGAGGCCCGGTACAAGGCCTGGATCATATCAATATCTGCCAGAGCATTCATCTTGACCATGATCCTGCCGGGGTAATCCTGGTTTGATCGTTTGGTTTCCCGGTCGATGAGATCCAAGAGGCGATGCTTCAGGCTCGTGGGAGCGATCACCAATTTCTGCATGGATTGAATCTCCGAATAACCGGTAATCATGTTGAACAGCAGTCCGGCATCAAAGGCAATTTCATCCCGGGCAGTAAAGAGACCGATGTCTTCGTAGAGCTTGGCGGTCTTGTCATTATAATTCCCGGTGGAAAGGTGGACGTACCGTTTAATCCGGTCATGTTCCCGGCGGATAACCAGAGAAACCTTAGCATGTACCTTGAGCTGGGACAGTCCGTAGATCACAATAACCCCGGCCTTCTCCAGCCGGTTTGCCCAAGAAATATTTCGTTCTTCATCAAACCGGGCTTTAAGTTCAACCACCGCAGTTACCTGTTTTCCCTTGAGGGCAGCCTCTTCCAGGGCTTTCACGATAGGAGAATGACCGCTGGTTCGATAGAGCGCGGTTTTAATGGAAATAACCTGAGGATCGTACGCAGCAGTCTGAAAAAAACGGATCACCGGATCAAAGGACTGGTAGGGGAGGTGCAGCAGCACATCTTTCTGGCGTATCCGGTCCCAGAGGGATAGATCCAAAGAAACGTCGGTGAACGCAGGGTTTTCATAGATGCTCCAGGGATTTTCCCTGAGTTGATCAAATCCCGGAGCCTTGACCAGTTCCCAGAGGCCCCCGAGATTCAGCGGACCGCTCACCTCATAGAGATCCTCTTCATCCAATAACAGGCGGCGGGCCAACTCACCTTTAAGCCGTTGGCTCCCCGGTGAAAAAACCATCCGCACTGCCATGGACTTTCCCCGGCTCTCCAGAACCTCTTCCATAGCTTCAATAAAGTCTTCATCCCGCTTTTCATCTACCGAAAAATCCGCATCCCGGTTAATCGTAAAGAGCATCTGTTCCTTAACCTGGTAACCGGGATAGAGCGCAGCCCCAAAGCACAGCACCAGATCTTCAAGGAGCGCCCAGGCACTTTTCTCCTCAGAGGTAACTTCATTGGTCTGCCGGTGCTGCGGCAGCCAGATGATCCTATCCAGGACAGGGGGAATCTGGATAATGGAGATCCGGTCAATGCCGGCACTTTCCTCCCCACGTTCTGGTGCAAGAAGAAAGGCCCCGTAGAGCCAGAAACTTTCAATGGAAGGCAGGGCTTCGCTATCCTTGATCCGTAAGGGAGTGAGGAGGGGATAAATTTCTCGCATAAAAAGAGAGCTTAGGTAATCCCAATGAAAGGGCGTATAGACCTTAGGGCGCAGGAGTTCCAAGCCTCCTTGAGCCAGAGCAGGAAAGATCTCTTCTTCAAGGCAGGTATATTGCCGGTGGATTATGGAACGGATCTTGGCTATTCCTACTTTGAGCTGATCTTCATAACTCAGACCTGCCGGATCCGGAGGGGAGCCGCCGGTACGTCCCTGATACGCCCGTTTCATGGCTGCTACTCGAATCATGAAAAATTCATCAAAGTTAGAGGAGACAATAGACAAATACTTAAACCTATCCAGGGGAAGCATATCCTGTCTAAGCCCCTCTTCAAGGACCCGCTCGTTAAAATCTATCCAAGAAAGCTCTCGATTCAAAAAAACGTGATTATTAGATACCGCTTGTTCCATTTTCTTTTTTATCTAGTATACCACAAAGCATGGACAAATTCTATGCGTTTATCCTCAGCAATGCTCAGGTTACGGCTAACCAGAGCATTGCCGGCTTAACCAGTAGCATGCTTGCCCATCCTGACAAGGCTCCCTATACTAAGGGTATATCGTAATCGGAGGCGTTTATATGGATAAAGCGGTCATCCTCGCTCAGGCGAAGGATTATATACATAAAGAAAAGGATGTTCATTTCAAGGCTGAAGTCGAAACGCTCTTAGCCCAAAAGGATTGGAAAGAACTGGAAGACCGGTTCTTCAGGAACTTAGAATTCGGTACCGGAGGACTACGCGGGGTGATTGGCGGTGGGTATAACCGTATGAATACCCTGGTGGTAAAAAGTGCTACCCAGGGCCTTGCCTCGTATGTACGGAAGGCTTTTCCTGATAAGGCTGCTGCAGGAACCCTCTCCGCAGCCATTGCCTTTGATAGCCGTCATTATGCTCAGGAGTTTGCCGAGGCCGCCGCCCTGATATTCGCGGCTAATCATATCAAGGCATACCTTTTCTCCTCCCTACGGCCTACCCCCGAACTGTCATTTGCCATACGGCAATTAGGCTGCGATACCGGAATCGTGGTTACTGCAAGTCATAATCCTGCACAATACAACGGGTACAAGGCCTACTGGAACGATGGCTCTCAGGTGATAGCCCCCCATGATACCGGAATCATCGAAGAGGTAAACCGGGTTACGGTAATCAAGGAAATCGATAAACCCGAAGCCCTTAGCCAGGGGCTGTTACAGATAATTGATACGGTAATTGATGAGCCCTATCAGGCCATGGTACGGAGCCGTATGTTTAGGCCGGCTCTTATTAAGGAAAAGGCCGCGGAAGTCAAAATTGTCTATACCCCCCTGCACGGTACTGGAGCCATGCATGTGGAGTCGGTCTTAGGGAGCTTGGGCCTCAAGGTTATCACCGTACCGGAACAGCGGGAGGGAAACGGCGATTTTCCCACGGTGGCGTTCCCTAATCCTGAAGAAGCCCCTGCTCTGGAACTGGCCCTCAAACTTGGCAAACAGGTGGGTGCTGATGTGGTTATGGCTACGGATCCTGACGCGGATCGCTTGGGGATTGCCGTACCGAATAACGCGGGCGGGTTTACCTTGGTTACCGGGAATCAGCTTGGGACGCTGTTGGCGGATTATATGTTTCTTTCTTTAAAAGAAACCGGGAATATGCCCCCCAAAACCGCGATGGTCAACTCTATCGTTACCACCGGGATGCAGCAGCGGGTAGCCGCGTCCTACGGTGCGGTATGTATCGAATGTCTCACCGGTTTTAAATGGATAGCCGATGTATGGCGAAAAAGCGAAGCTGCTGGTACGCCTACCGTGGTTTTCGGCACTGAAGAGAGCTATGGGTATTTGGTAGAACCAGAGGTGCGAGATAAGGATGGGGTTTCTGCAGCGGCAATGACCGCGGAGATGACCCTGTACTGGCGGAGCAAGGGAAAGAGCCTCCTGGATAGGCTGGATGAACTGTATCTGACCAACGGATACTGGCAAGAACTGGGCATATCTAAATACTTCCAAGGTCCTGAAGGGCCGGCCATCATGCAGGGCATTATGGAGACATACCGGAAGCAAGCTCCGGTAGCGCTGGGGGGCATTGAGGTTGCAAAGATCAGGGACATCCAGGAATTGGTGTGGAAATACCCTGCACAGCCAGCGCGTCAAGATCCGGTAGACCTGCCCCCAAGTGATGTGCTGCAGTTCTACCTACAGGATGGAACCGTAGTGAGCGTCCGTCCCAGCGGTACTGAACCTAAGATCAAGTTTTATGCAAGTTGCTGTACCGAGGTGGGCAGCGACGGCCTTCCCGCAGCAAAAGCAGAGGCTGCCCGGAAACTTGAGGCCATTAAAAAGGACATACGCCACGTCATAGGTGATTGAAAGATGCCCGCCTATTCTGCCTGAGTGCTCCGGAGAGATAGGTGTCCCCGGATGAGTGAAGCTCCTGGTTTTTCCAGGATCCATTCGTTTTCATACAGGCGGAAGAGGGCAAGGAGCGCTCCTGATTCTGGATCGTGCCATGCGATATTACCCTCGGTATCCAGGACAATATAATAGCGGCTCCCCTCAATGAGACGCAGGGGAAGCCCTGGACTCCGTTCAAAGCGGGTAGGGCCCTTTGCACCATAGAGGACAGCCCCTTCGTTTCCCAGGGTTGACGCTAAGATCCCTTTGGATTCGGCAATACTGAAACTGGTGTCTTCTCCGGGATAGGTTGCCAGCCGAGTTGAACGAGCAGGATTTACCAGGGAGAGCATGGTGATGGTGGTACTCAAATGACCTTCTTGAGCATCTACCGTTACCCCATAGGGGATTCCGCTTTCTCCACAATACACGCGGGCTCCCACGGAAGCAGAAAACGGGATGGGTAGGGTTTCCCCGGTGTTACTATTCACCATAAGGAAGGGGGTGTTTCCAGAAACGACACTTTGTCCGATGAGAATATTTCCATCTTTAAGTAATGTGGCGTCCAGGGCAACCTCAGAGGAAAACGAAAACAACAGCTCCCCGGTACGTGCAGAAAGAACCGTAATATTTCCGGCAGAATCGAGAAAAAGCGCCTGTTCTCCCCGAAGCACTGCAGAACGGTGGGGAAAGCGCCGGGACACGTGGTTCAAAACCACGGTTTCCCCCTGAGCATCGCTCTCCAGGGTTCGGATTGTCGGGAACAAACCAGTAGCGGTTTCCTGCCACAATAACAAACCCTTGGTACCGGGTCCTTCTCGCTCAGTATCCGAGGATAAACGGGTGTACGTACTCGGTTCCAGCGGGATGACGTCCCTATCTTGCAGTTGCGTATAATCCAAAGGTATGAACCCTAAGACCTGCCCTTCGGTGAGAAAAGCCAAGAAGGAGCCCCCTACCGCAGCTTCGGTGATCCGTTCCTGATTTCGCACTTCCATCAGGGCGACGGTTCCGTCCTGTTTACCGAGCCACACCCCCCCATCAAGGGTACCTACGACCAAGGCATCTGCAGTACTCGCGACGCTCATAATCCCTGGTAGGTTTGGAGGCACGGGCCATTGGTTTTTAATCTCCAGCCTACCGGTCATCCCAATGGCAAAATGGTACAGCCGGGATACCGTAGGACCTGTGGCCAGACACATAAATTCAGGGTCTTCTCCGCCCAGCGCAAACACCCTCCCTTGGGAAATACTCCGTTCCCGGGTTATGATGGTACCCGAGACCGCATCCAGAATCACCAGGCCCTCTGGATCTATACCCCCCATAAAACGGTTATTACCGAATAAAAGGGGCGTCCCTATACGATCCGGTACGGTAAAATGCCGGATTTCCTTCCCTGATTCCAGATCCCAATAGGAGAGAACCCCCAAAGGGGCATACCCAATCATGGTCCGTTCCGACCTACCGGTAGCGGCAAAACTCAGGGTACTGGTAGTATCCGGAGCTTTCAGCAATGCTCCTGTTTCCGCGTGAACAAACTGTACCCCCAGATTACCTTGTTGGATCAGGATCAAAAAATTGCCCCCTCCAGAATAGGTAATAGAGGAGATTGGATACCGACAATCCAGGGTAAAGAGATTTTGTTTGGTCTCATAATCCCATACCGCAATGCGGTACCGGTCTATAGGGTCCCTTTCTATCAAACCGACCTGAGAGGTACCAGGACGTGCGGCCATAGCAATGATGGAATAGGGGCTTACTTGAAAACGCTCTGCTGCAGTAGCGCTTTGGATATCCCATATCCCCAAAAAACCATCAGCCCCAGCACTGAGAAGCCGCCCTTGTTCATCATAAATCAGCGTATGCACGGTTCCCCGATGACCGCCTGGTACTACTTGCCGGTTCTCAAGTGAAGGGGGCATTTGGGCAGATAGACAAGATGCTGCAGGTAAGATACTTAAGAGGCTTAGTCCACAGATGATGATACCGGTATTATGATCCATAACGCTCATCAGCGATGCACCAGATAGAGAATATCCCCAAAAACCGCAAATGCCATGAGACCAACAATGAGCACTACCCCAACCGTCTGGAAAACATAGATTGCCCGAGGGTTTAGGGGTTTCCGTTTAATCCCCTCAATAATAAAAAGCAGGATCATCCCTCCGTCCAAGATCGGCAGGGGCAGGAGGTTCATCACACAGAGGGCAATAGAAATCAGGGAGAGGAAACTGGCCATGGAACGAAATCCGGTACTCACACTTTCCCCAAACCCTTCAGTGGCCACATTCCCCATCATGTAGGTAATACGCACCGGACCAGACACCGCCTGGGTTAAATCAATCCCCTTAAAAAGGAGGGCTAAACTACGGACAGATACCACAAAGGTCTTCCAGGTTTCCTCAGTACCTTTGATCAGGGCTCCTAGAGGAGAAAGCTGGGGCGTATGGTAACTGACTACTTGGTAGTTTATTCCCAGTTCTGTTCCACCGTCTTCGGTATAGGAAAGGACCAACTCGGTATCTTTGAGTTGGCCTTCCCGTTCAAACCTCACGGATAGGATCGGGGGTTGGGTTCGTATGATGGGGAGCAAGGCCACGGTATAGGGTAAGTCCGTACCGTTTATCTGGAGAATCCGATCTCCCTTTCGGATACCCCCTATAGCCGCAGGGCTGCCAGGGCTTACCGAGGCTACGATCGGATCAGCCCAGAAATAGACCCCGATCTTTCCTGCCCCGGTACGCTTATCCAACTGAGGACGCACACGCAAAGGCAGTACCGTCCCCTCCCGGTCTACCTGGATGGATAGATCCTTGTCTGGATTGACCGCAATAATTTCCTGTATATCTTGGTAGGTGACAACGGGCTGATCGTTGATTTGGATGATCCGGTCTCCGGTTTTAAGGTTTGCCTCATCTGCCGGGTATTGCTCTTCTGGGCTGATACTGGAAGCCAACACAATTCTGTTTTCCAGGGTATTTACTTCAAATCCAGTCCCCCAAATGACCGAAAGGGCCAAGACCGCGAAGATCAGGTTAAAAAAAGGCCCGGCAAAGGACACCAAGATACGCCTCCAGGGACTTACCCCAAAGAAAGTACCTTTTACCGGGGCAATAGCCTGCTGTCCCTGTTCATAGGCTTCCTGGAATTCATTTTCCCCCCGCATCTTACAGTAGCCTCCAATAGGGAACATACCGATCCGGTATTCTACTGCGCCAATTTTTTTCTTTAGAATTGGATTACCCCAGCCTATGGAAAATGCTTCCACATCAATACCCACCAGTCGAGCCGCCAGGAAGTGCCCTAACTCGTGGACAAACACCACAACCCCAAGCCCCAGAAGGCCTATGAGGATTTTAATGATAAGCATAGCTCTATATATACTCCATTTGGGAAGATAATACTATATGGTCCTGAGACAAGCTGCCGCAACAGATCGGGCCTCAGAATCAATCGCAAGGATCGATTCAAGTTGGAGCGCCCCGGCCCATGGTCGATCCAAGACATGGGCAACTATCCGGGGTATAGCAAGAAACGGTATCCGCTGCTCAAGAAAAGCGGTAACCGCGATTTCATTGGCCGCATTATAGGCCACGGTATAGGGCGGCCCGCTTCTGAGGGCTTCATAAGCCAAGGGAAGCATCGGGAAGGCCACGGTATTGGGTTTGGTAAATTCTAGGCTCAGATCATCGAAGTGGAGCGCATTCCAAGACCAGCTTCCTCTGGCAGGATAGGAGAGGGCGTGCTCAATGGGAAGCCGCATATCCGGGTAGGAAAGTTGGGCATAGATGGTTCCGTCTGTGAACCGTATCATGGAATGGACGATGCTCTGGGGGTGTACTACCACGGTGATGTTTTCAGGAGGCAGGGCAAAAAGCCGGGCCGCCTCTATGACCTCAAGACCCTTGTTGGCCATGGTGGCTGAATCAATGCTTATCTTGGCCCCCATGCTCCAAGTCGGATGGGCCAAAGCATCCTGGGGGCTTACGGAGGCGAGTTGTTCTGGGGAATAGTTTCTAAAAGGCCCCCCTGAAGCGGTGAGGAGGATTGCATCAAGCTGATCCCGGCCATGGGCCTCTAACAGATTAAAAATGGCCGCGTGTTCCGAATCGACCGGAAGGATCCGGCGTTTTTTTTCTTGCGCCAGGGCCAGCACCAAAGGTCCTGCCATGACGATAGTTTCCTTGTTTGCCAGGGCCAGGTCCATCCCTGCATTGAGTGCCGTAATGGAAGGCTGCAAGCCTGCAGCACCGGCGATTCCATTGACCGCTATATCTCCACCGCATGTGGCAATGGCGGTAAGCAAGCCCGGGGACCCAAAATAGGCTATGCCTTCTGGTCCTTGGGTACGGCCTGAAAGTGCCAGGATAGCCGTGGGAAATTCCGCAGCTAAAGTAAGAAGCCCTTCTGCATTGGTATGGCTTGATAAAAGGACCAGTTCAAAAACATCCTTACCCTGTCGGATCACATCCAAGGTACTCTTCCCTATGGATCCCGTAGCCCCAAGCAGGGCAACCCGTTTTTTCATCGTATTTTCTTCCCCTTCCAACACTATCAGAGGGTATACTAATACCCTATAACGCATGTCCGAAAATAGCCGGACATACATTGAAAAGTCTACTATAGTTATGGCAAGGATGTCATCATCATGCTGAAAAATACGAAATAATTGCAGAAATTAAGGAGGTCTTATATGTATTATTCGACAACGTATCCATCGCCCGTAGGATTGATCACCCTCGCATGTGACGGTAACAATCTCGTTGGCTTATGGTTAGAGGGGCAAAAATATCACGGGGATACCATACCTGAAGCGATGATTGAAAAAAGCAATACGCCGGTATTCACCGCTGCGAAGAAATGGCTGAACAACTATTTTGCAGGTAAAAAGCCCGCCATTTTAGAATTGCCGCTGGCTCCCATAGGCGGCGAGTTTCGTCAGGGGGTATGGGGCATTTTATGTGAAATACCTTATGGTGAAGTTATCACCTATAGCGGCATTGCTAAAAAAATGGCGGTGAAAATGAACAAAGAATGCATGTCGAGTCAAGCGGTGGGTGGAGCGGTTGGGCATAACCCTATTTCTATCATTATTCCCTGTCACCGGGTGGTAGGTTCAAAGGGCAGCTTGACGGGTTATGCCGGAGGTATCCACACAAAAGTAAAATTGCTTGAATGGGAAGGTGTTGATATGTCGTCTTTGTTTGTACCTAAAAAGGGGACTGCGCTCTAATTTTGCAATCATAACGAAGGGAGTTTAATAAAGACAAATAAGTACAGCTATCTCGTCATATTTGGGCATATTTGCTCCGCCATCAATCGTTCCATCTGTATGCGACGTTTTGCCAGCCCGGATAAAGATTTTGCGCAGCAATGACTAGGGCCCACTGCTGTCCGGTTTAATCACCGCAAGCCATATCTGGCTGTATACCGCGTTCATGCCCGTTCCCCAAAACGACGTTATTTTCAGATTCTGTTTTATCCATTGAGCCTGTTCCCAAACTCCTTCAATGAATAACTGGCAGACTATAGATTATCATTATCTAAAACCCGTGTCCAATATTCTGTCCTGCCAAACAGGGGGATTCCTATATATCCCCGCAGGTCTAATGCATTTTCGTTTTTTATCGTAATTGTACAGTTATAGGCTTTTTGTTTTTCCGGATCGTTTACCTGCCCTTTAAATACTGTTGTGTTTATCCGTGTAAAATCTATTAAAATCGCAGAACCATGATACCTTTTTGCTTCATCGCTTTGGTCCACAGTCCATATTAACTTTCCTTGGTATAAGCCATGATTCGTCTTATATATTTGAACAATGCTTTCCCCATTGGTTGTTAACCATAAGCCTTCTAATTCCTGTGCATTTGTCCAGATAATGCCCATAAAAAACAACACAACGATAAAGCAATATCGATTTATCATTTCCCTGCCCCTTCTGCATAAAATCATACTATTTTGAAAATTTCATTTTGTCAACTCATTTTAGATTCTATTTCGCCTAACCTTCCGGCTGTTTACGATGTTTTGGCAGAGGTTTGCCGTGGGAATAACCGGATCCCGAGTCTCCGTCATGTGGAGAAGTATATAGGCTTCTTATACGTCGTTTTTTTTCATATATCTTAAAAACGTATTACTACTCCTAAGGTATTTTGAGTAACATAAAATGATACCTGATTATCAGAATCATTATTTTTGAGTAATTTGCTAAAACTTTTCCCTACGGTCTTCCCAACCGCATAACCTATTAACGCACCTGCAAACGCTTCAGATGCCCAATGCACATCCAAGGTAACACCCAATCCAATCAGTGCGGCATAAGAATATACCCCGATTTTTAACCATAAATTGTCTTTAAATATTTCTGCTATTGTTGCTGCTGCTGCAAAAGCATTTGCGGTATGTCCACTTGGCCAACCCCCAATAAAATTATTATTGAACCAGTTAAACCTGCCGCTAAAGTCATCGGTCTGTTGATTTCTTGTATGATCAAGTTCATTTACAATTCCTGGCAAAGCTCTTCCTGTTATCATCTTCAATGGCGTTTGAATAGCTAATGTTAACAGTAATGATTGAACCAATGCCAAACTAGTGATTAGTAATTTTTCGTCATTTATGAAATGGCCTACGGTATAAGTTACAACCGGAATTAAACCAGGAACCATATAACCTAAATACAATCCTGGCCGTCCACAATTTGATAACCATCTATTGTCATAAGCAATGTTTCTCCAGTTCCAGTCAATTCCCGTTTCTATAAAAAACCATGTTCCCAGTCCAGCACCAACAAAATTAATTCCATAATTATAGGTAACAGCACCCAATAAGTTCCAACCTATATTATGAAACACCAAGATGATGGGAGATGAGCAGGAAGTACTATTATATTCCGATTGTTCTGTATCGGAATGTAAATTGAAACAACATACACTCAAGAGAAGCAAACAGATAATATATTTTTTCACTTTTTTCCTTATTTATCAAAACATCATAATTTTTAATCAATAGCAAGCTTAGATTTAATGAGAAAAAGCGGTTTATGA
The DNA here is from genome assembly GCA_031266255.1 of Treponema sp. Classification (GTDB taxonomy): domain Bacteria; phylum Spirochaetota; class Spirochaetia; order Treponematales; family Breznakiellaceae; genus JAIRLU01. The sequence goes on along the minus strand of JAISBK010000009.1, from coordinate 1,499 downwards.
GCCGTTTTTTCCAAAGCCAATTTCAGAAAAGATTACGCATAATGTTCCGGCTGTTTACGACGGTTTTGCAGGGCGAATAAGCAAACTGTAGGTTTGCAGCCCTGTAAAATCGCGGGTAAAGGGAGAATGGAGCATAGTGGATAGGTATATTTTTCCATTATGTTTTTACCAGCGTATATTTTTTTATGGTTTCCTGTCATACAATTCCTTAAACGATTTTTGTCCTCTTTGGTAAGGGGCATATCTTCTATTTTTATCAAAGAATTAATATTTTGTAAGATATTCTCTCCATCATTGACCATAAATTCTTCAAAAAATCGTTATTTTATACTGTTATTATAGCATATTTTATTTTTTTAGGCAATGTTGCATAACATTTCGACTATAAGCGTGCCCCATTAGACCTACGCCACAGACAGCGCTGGGCGGTACAATTATTGTACTATTGCTTCCTCAATATCCCCCAACGGCCGCACTCCTTTTTACCGCCCTTTATGCCGGGAAACCGGATTTTTAAGATTATGCAGTATGTTCAGTCCGTTCCGCTAATTTATCTATGATCCTTTCCCGCTTCACGTAAAGTTTTACTGATTAATAACGGAACAGCCAACAGCGTTACTACGATCCCCGTTCCAACAAGTAGAATATTTATTGAAATAGTATCCGCAACCGGACCAAAAACAAGCATACCCAACGGCATCATCGTACTGGATACCATACTAAAAACCGAAAGAACCCTTCCCATAAAAGCTGTTTCGACTGTGCTTTGTAATATAACCATAAACGGTGCGTTCCAAAGCGGGAACGACAGACCCATTGTTGCCATAACAGCAAGATATAGCCAAAAATTAGGGGCGAGCCCTAAGCCTACTGCCAACATACCGCACAATGCGCAGGAAAGCGACATGGTATAGGTACGGTTTTTGAAACCACCCCATGTCCCTATCAGAATACCCCCTAACATCATTCCAATTGAAAACGACATTTCTATGGCCGTAAGCCGCCACACATCATTTCCAAAATTTCTGGTTACCTGTAAGGGCGTTAAAAATGCGGCAGGGGCGAAGAAAAAGAGGAAAATAGCCGTAAGAACAATCATCTGTAAAACATAGCCATGTTTTTTTATATAACGTAATCCCTCACGGAGATCATGCAAATAGGCCACGCCTTTTTGTTCCCCTGTTTCCGCGGGAGATTTTTCTGTCTGCGGCACTTTGACAAAAAAGACAACAATGCCTATACCAATGGCGGCAGTAACAACGTCAAGAAAAAACAATATTTCCAATGGCGCAAAAGACATTAACGCGCCGCTTATCATGGGAGCCGTCAAGGTGATACATGACTGTATACTGCTCTGTATGCCGTTTATTCTGGTTAAATGTTCCTGTGGAACAATTTGCGGAATAAAAGCGCCAACCGCCGGTGTTTGCACGCCTTGTCCAAAGGAACGAATAACCGCGCAAGCTAAGAGAATTCCAATATGATCAATTCCCGACATA
>JAISBK010000065.1 GCA_031266255.1 Treponema sp. | reverse complement strand
AATTGCCGGATGAGGCACCGGATACGGCGGGCATTTCGGAGGACCTGTTGTTTTTCTAAGAAGGTATTGAATCACTTGAAAGCATTTGAAATGGCTTTTTTTTACATCAATTACGGTTTCGTTTAATGCCTATCATACTTTGTGGATCACCTCCTTATTTTTATTTCACGTGTCATAAACAAACCTCCACTTTTTAGGTTTCACAAAAAGCACTTTAATACACTTAAAGGGCAACGAACCGTAAATAGGCTGGTTGACGACGAACAAGTGTCTTCCACCCCACTTTCAATATCGATTGCACAATAATGCCTTTTCCTATTCTGACATTATGTTATATTATGCTCTTAATCAAGTCAAGTGGGTATTTATTCAGTAATTCCGAATTCAAAACCGCTAATTCTTTTCTACATAATGAATTAACAAAGAATGGCAAAAAAAATATCGTTTTCGTAACTCATTATGCTATAAGGAGTTACCGTTTAAATTCGGAATTGCTGGTATTTATTAATGTATGATATTTTATACACAAAGGTCTTTTTGACTATTTTTTCGGTATGTCGCCTAACGTTCCGGCTGTTTACGACGTTTTGGCGGCCCGAATAAGGGCTTTGCGTAGCAAAGACCAGGGCCGACAAAATGTGGGTGGAAGCTGGCGTGGAAATGGAGCCTCTTTCAAAAGTTCAGTTTTGAAAAAGGCTCTGGTCAAAATATTATTTTGTTAACGTGAATTCGATCAAAAGCTAAACGATAAAAGGCAGGCCCCTTTCATCGTGGAAGCCCCTAATGGACGGCTTACGGGGCAGAAAACTATAGGCCGGATAACGCCGTAAGTAGGTTGATTAGGAAATTGACCGGGCTACGATGTCGGGAGGTGATCCGCTTCAAAGAGTTCCTGGGAGATATATCCCCTATAAACCTCGAGGAAAACTCCTTAGCTTCTCGATTGCTAATACGTGCAGGAAGGTGTATGATTTTTAACATGAGTGATATACCGACCTCATCCCCTGAAATACCCCCTCCAGATCGAATACAAAACTACGTTTTTGGGGTTATTCTTATTTTGTTGCTCCTTGTGGTCTGTAAGTTGTTTGCTCCTTTTTTTACCGTGCTCTTGTGGTCAACTATGTTTTATGTGCTTTTAAGCCCCCTGCATCATCGGCTTATAAAACCATTCGACCCCAAAAGTCTCAAGGGTATCGTCTTTAAAAACATCTATTCCGCAGCCTTTGCCGTAGGGACGGTGGTAATCATTCTCATACCCCTTATTTTCGTGAGCTTTCAATGTATCAAGCAGATCATTGACCTCATCCGCTTGGTTCGGGAGGTCTTTTACACCAAACCCGATGTCTTAGCTGACCTATTTGGGCATGTTGTGGAATTGATAAGAGATATCAGTGCAGGACAAATCATCCTCACGGTAGATGATATCCAGGGGCGGATTCTGCACCTCCTGAGCGCCAGTCTCCAAGATATGGTTCATATCTCAAGCAGCTTGGCGTGGAATGTAGGTTCCTTTTTTTTTAGTCTGGTCTTAATCATGTTTTCCCTTTTTTTCTTTTATATGGATGCTCCCTATCTTTCCCATTTGGTGCTCCACAGTATCCCCATACGAAAAACCTATCTGAGCGCTCTGGTGATGAAATTCATGGATATAACCAGGAACTTGTTTTTTGGATACATCATGGTGGCTTTCATCCAAGCAATTATGGGCTATATCATTTTTAGCATTTTTCACGTTAAAGGCGCCCTTGTTTTTGCGGTACTGACCTTTATCTGTGTGTTTATACCCATGATAGGCGGAGGCCTCGTATGGCTTCCCCTGGGCATCGTCCGTATTATCGGAGGAGATCTCTGGGGAGGCATTATCTTTCTTATAGTTTCGGGAATCTTTATCTCTATCCTAGACAATTTTCTGCGCCCCCTGTTTCTTCAGAATCGGATCCAACTGCACCCTTTGATCATCTTTTTCGCTATCCTTGGTGGGGTGAGCGCCTTTGGTTTCAATGGCCTCATCTTAGGCCCTATGGTGGTGATCCTGTTCCTCACGGTCTTGGATTTATTCCTCACCGAGCATAAAATACAAGTAGATTGATTTTTTTACACAGTATGAACGGTATGAAATGAGAAAAAAAGGAAGTTTTTATGAACGCAATTATCACCGTGGTGGGAACCGATAAGGTTGGTCTCATCGCCCGGGTCAGCGCTTTTTTAGCAGAACGGAATATCAACATAGAAGATATAAGCCAAACCGTATTATCTGGTAATTTTGTCATGATGATGATGGTAGACTTATCCCAAGGTAATACCAGCCTGGCAAAGGTCAAAGAAGACCTGGCCTGCCTCGGCTCTTCCCTCAAGGTCTCTATCAACCTCATGCACGAAGCCGTCTTCAAATCCATGCACCGCCTCTGATTTTGGGCTTGTCCGTATCACAAGATATGAGAAAAAGACCGATATAGATAAAACAGTGTCATACCGTCCCTGGATAGGTAGAGGGAACGCCCTTATTACTTATTACACAGTATGAGACGGACAAGAAAAAAAATGAAAAATGAATTTATACCCCGGATTGTGGAGATCTTTCCTGGTACCAAGGGAAAGGCTTATTCGTGGACTGCTTTTGGTAAAGATTGCCTTGCAGGGGTGATCGTGGGGATTGTGGCCTTGCCGCTTTCCATGGCTTTTAGCATTGCTGCAGGGGGAACTCCTGCCCAAGGCTTGTATACCGCCATTACCGCGGGGTTTTGTATCAGCCTTTTAGGGGGCAGTAAGTTTCAAATCGGCGGACCTACGGGGGCATTTGTCGTCATTATTTTTGGCATAATCCATGAACATGGGATGGCCGGGCTTATTACCGCAACGTTGCTGGCGGGTATTATGCTGGTGCTCATGGGGGTAAGCGGCCTTGGGCGGTTCATCAAGTTTATTCCCTATCCAGTAACCACGGGTTTTACCACCGGTATTGGGGTACTGATCTTTTCCCAGCAGGTGAAGGATTTCTTGGGATTGCAAATCGAAACCAGTTCGCCGGCTTTTTTTGAAAAATGGATGGAGTACGGGCGTTTTTTTTCCACCCTTGACCCCCTCACCCTAGGAATAGGCGGGGGAACCATGTTGTTCATTCTCCTGGTACGGCGGTTTTTCCCCCGGATTCCCGGAGCTGCCGTGGGGGTTACCCTAGCGACCTTGGTCTGCACTTCCTTGAGGTTGCCCGTAGAAACCGTGGGAACCCGTTTCGGGGGGATTCCCGCTTCCCTGCCCATGCCCATAGCCCCTGAGCTGAGTTGGAGCTTGGTGCGGGCAGTACTTCCTGATTCTTTTACCATTGCCCTTTTAGCTGCTATTGAATCCCTCCTTTCTGCGGTAGTAGCAGATAGCATGACCGGGGATCGGCACAACGCGAATACGGAGTTGGCTGCCCAGGGCATAGGGAATATCACCGCCGCTTTATTTGGGGGCATTCCTGCTACCGGCGCCATTGCCCGAACCGCGACCAACATCAAGTCTGGAGCAGTAAGTCCTGTGGCTGGTATCGTCCATGTGCTTACGCTGGTGCTGTTTATCCTGTTCCTTGCCCCTGCAGCATCGGCAATTCCGCTAACCAGCCTTTCAGCAGTGCTTATGGTGGTATCCTGGGATATGAGCAATCTGGATCGGTTCTGCAGACTGATCCGGCGTTCCCCCAAAAGCGATGCCATCGTACTCATCACGACGTTTCTGTTGACGATAGCCTTTGATCTCACCTTTGCCGTAGAGGTGGGGGTGATCCTTGCGGTGTTCCTGTTCTTCCGCAGGATGGTTGAAGTAACCGATGTTAAACTGGATAACGATGATCTCATAGCCGAACTTGCCTTTGGGAACATCGAAAAAAAGACCGTGGATTCAATTATCGCCCTATCGCATAAAGACATTGAGATCTATGAAATTACCGGTCCCTTCTTTTTTGGTGTTGCGGATATGCTGCAGAACATTTTGAGAAAAGTGGCAAAAACGCCGCAGTTCCTGATTTTGCGGATGCAGGCAGTGCCGGTTATTGATTCTACCGGTATTGCCGCATTGGAATCATTTCTGATTCAATGCCGCCGCCGAAAGATCAACCTTATTCTTTGTGAAATCCGTGAGCAGCCTAAAAAAATCCTCGAAAAAGCCGGTTTTATCAGCGACTTGGGAGAGGATTGTATGGTGTCTGATCTTGAAGACGCTCTGGAAAGAGCTGGAAAAAATAGAGATATGGCGGATAATACCCAGAATAAAGCCTGAGAAACTCAGGTTGACTCCTTCCCAATGGATTACCGCTAGGGATTTGCGTAGGTCTGCAAACCCCTCAGTTATCCTCAGACGTTCTCTTAGGCACGCTGGCTCTTCTGCTTTCTCGTGGTTCCTCTTATTGCGATAAGGCAGCTACTGCAGCGCCGAAAAGGGACGCTTGCTCTACCGGGGATATCACATAGAAACGCTTTTTCCCGGATACCAACATCGTATGCAGGTAGGATTCAAGGGCAGTCCGCATCCCCTGGTAAACCAGATACGTGGTACCTTCCACCGCTATACGAACCGGCGCAAAGGGATCATATCCTCCAACCCGTTCTACCACGGCGGCTACCATAGCTGCAGAAAAACAGGCTGCCCGTTCGGTTATCATTGAAGTGAGGTATACCAAGGTAGCGATACCAGCCCCTTCATCTGCACCGAAAAGCTCCCCGATGGGACCTTTCCCTACTAAAGGAGCCTGCATAAAGGCGTTTAAGTCCTTGGTCTGCACGGTAGGCCATGCAAGAAACTCCGCGGATTTTCTGAACCGCAGCAGGCCATCCCGTATGGCCTGTTTCAGAATATGGAAGGTAAGGGGACCCAGATACGCCCCTGCAGTGGCTTTTTCCAGGGTATAGACTCCGGGATTCTTAGTGGTAGCGTCGTATTCCCGGTCAAGAACCCCCATATACCGGTGGGCAAAGGTTCCGGTTTCGCATACGACGATTTGGGGAGCACAGACCGATGCAAAGCCTATCTTAGGGATGCTCGTTTCCGGATATGCCGTATTAATACCGGTTCCTAAAATTAACCCCACCACTGGCCCGTGGCATCCCTGGAGAGGAATAGAAGCGAGACCTGAAAGCAAGGTCGCTACGGTATCGTTTAAGAGTACAATCTGGCCGGGCGCTTTGATCTTCCGACGGGCCAAGGCCTCCCGTAGCCCTTGACCTATCGGTTTCCCGATCACTTCTGGGGCATCCACTTCCTTGCTGAACCCCAGGAGTATACCGTCTGCATTTTTGGTTATTTCCATAGGATAGGAGAATGTGAA
>JAISBK010000064.1 GCA_031266255.1 Treponema sp. | reverse complement strand
TCCTTATCCTCGTAAAGAGATGATATGCTGAGATATCTCATACTGGTTGTGCAGAATTCCCTTACTCCTGCGATACTCGTGGCTTTGTTGTTTGTAGGGGCGGCTAAAAAAGGCGGCATTTTACAGAAGCGTCTTGTCCAGGGCTTCCTCGTGGGTATGGTCTTGGCCTTGATCTTGGCGGTTCTACGGCGTACCACTGCCCTCATCAACCGGGGTTATTGGAATCTCTGGATCTTGGCAGTGGGAATTATCACAGGAATTCTGTTCATCCTGTTATATGGGAACCTGGGGAAAACCAAATTTCCCGGATATTATCCCCTGGTTTTTGGTTGGGTAAGTTTCATCCTCATAGGGGCCTTGTGTTTTTATGCCCTGCCTACCCTTTTTCTGTATCCCACGGAATTCGTTCTTGCCGGGGAGACCATCTTCAGCACGGATTTTCTCTTTAAGCTCATGGGTTATGGGGCAGGCGTGGCGATAAGCCTCTTGATTGGGACGGGGATTTTCAAGGTGGGAATTTCCCTTTCACCCCGGTTGGTCGGGGTCCTTTTGAGTATGGGCTTGATCGTCAACATGGTCAGCCAAGCTACGACGATGATCCAGTTTCTCTTGGCCCGGCGGATGATCCCCATGATTCGCTGGCTTTTCAGGCTCATTGTTGCAGCCGCTGAGTACAATACGGTCTTAGTCTATCTCCTCATGGGGATAAGTTTTTCCCTGCCCTTGGTCCTCTGGATCCAAAGTCTCCGGCCCCCTCAAGGGTATAAAAACCCCGCGGAACGCCGGAAGATGCGAGCTGTCATGCGAAACCACCGACGTTGGGTAGGGGTAATGGCAATGGGATATGGGGTATCAATTTTCATCCTCACCGGGGTTAAAGCCTATAGTGAACGGGAAGTTATTCTTTCCCCGGCAGAGCCCATGGAGATTCAGGGGGATGAAATTCTTATACCCCTGGAACAGGTACAGGACGGCCGCCTCCATCGTTTTGCCTACACCTGTTCAGATAATACGGAAGTACGGTTCATCGTGATTAAGAAAAACGAGGTGGCCTATGGGGTTGGGCTGGATGCTTGTGACATCTGCGGCGCCACAGGGTACTATGAACGGAAAAACGAAGTCATTTGTCGGCTTTGTGATGTGGTAATGAACCGATCCACCATTGGATTCAAAGGGGGATGTAATCCGGTGCCCCTCTCGTATACAAACCGGAGTGGGAACATGATCATTGCCATCACTCATTTGGAAAATGAACGGCACCGGTTCAAATAGAAGGAAGGAACAATGTTTTGGAGAATGGTACGGGGCGCGCTTTTAAGACAAAAAGGAAAGATGTTAATGGTGGCCTTTACCATAGCCCTCGGGGCTTCTCTGGCTACTGCCATGCTGAACGTGATGCTTGATGTGGGAGACAAGGTGAACCAGGAACTCAAGACCTATGGGGCAAACATCACGGTGATTCCCCGGGGGGCTTCCCTTTTGGATGCCCTGTATGGCGTAACCGAAGGTTCTGGAGTATCGGATAAGTACCTGAAAGAAGAAGAGTTGGGGAATATCAAGACGATTTTCTGGGCCTTTAATATCGTAGATTTTACCCCCTACTTGAACGCCCGGGTGCGGCTCATTACTCAAACCGGGGAAGAGGAAGTTCCCCTCGTGGGAACCTGGTTTGACCACCATTTGGAACTGCCCACCGGAGAAGCCCTGGATACGGGAATGCGGAACATGAAAAGCTGGTGGGATATAGAAGGCCGCTGGCTTACCGATGATAACCGGAATGCCGTCATGGTGGGTCAACAAGCCGCAAAACGCTACGGTATCCGCCTTGGGGATTCCATTACGCTTCAGGGGAACGGGCAAACCGGAACGTTCATCGTGGAAAGTGTTTTCTACGCGGGTGGGGACGAAGACCAGGGAATCTATGCAGCCCTCCCTGTAGCCCAAGGCTTGGTAAACCAGGATGGCCGGGTGAGTTCTGTGGAAGTGAGTGCCCTGACTACTCCGGACAACGAGCTTTCCCGTCGGGCAGCCCAAGATCCGAAAAGTCTTTCCATCAAAGAATGGGAAACCTGGTACTGCACCGCGTATGTAAGCGCTATTTGCTATCAGATCGACGAGGTCATAAACGGCGCGGTTTCCAAGCCTATACGCCAAGTGGCAGAATCCGAAGGGGCCATCTTGCAGAAAACCCAACTGCTCATGCTCCTCATTACCATCTTGAGCCTTGCCGGTTCTGCCCTGGGTATTTCCAACCTGGTAACCGCGAGCGTCATGGAACGGGCCAATGAGATCGGGCTGCTTAAAGCCATTGGTGCGTATGACGGTCCTATTTCAGGATTGGTCCTTACCGAAATAGGGATCACCGGTATTATTGGGGGGATTGTCGGTTATTTTGTGGGCCTTGGGTTTGCTCAAGTCATTGGTCAGACGGTCTTTGGTTCTGCCATTGACCTTAAACCCTTGGTGATTCCCCTGGTAGGGGTCTTGGTATTCCTCGTAACCATGGCAGGAAGCATCCCCTCGATCCGGTTCCTCCTATCCCTGCGGCCTGCGGAGGTGTTACACGGACGATGAATAAGCAGCAATTTTATCTCAAGATGGTGGTAAGTTCCCTCCTGCGCCGGCGTTCCCGGATGATCGTCGCACTCCTGGCCGTGGCAGTGGGGGGAACCATTCTTTCTGGGCTGATTACCATTTATTACGATATTCCCCGGCAGATGGGTCAGGAATTTCGCTCGTATGGCGCGAATCTCATTATGGTTCCTGCAGGTAATCGAGAAGTCCTCAATGTTAACACGATGCACGAAACGATTGCCTATGTGCCTCAAGCAGCCCTTATTGGTGCGGCCCCCTATCGGTATCTCATGGTGAAGATCAACGAACAGCCGTTCATGGCCGCAGGAACCACCCTTTCAGAAGCCCAGAAGACCAGCCCTTATTGGCTGGTTCAAGGCCGCTGGCCTGCATCTTCTGGGGAAGCCCTCATCGGTGCGGAAGTAGCCTCCCGGATCCGGCTCCTCCAGGGAAGCGAGTTTACCATCACCGGTACCAATGGAGCAGGAAAGAATTTCAGCCAGGACTTCACGGTTTCCGGGATATTGCAAACCGGTGGAACCGAAGAAGCCTTCATCTTCATGGCCCTGGAAGATTTTCAGGATATGAGCGGCCTAGGAGACACCTTGGATGTGGTGGAATGTAGCATTGCCCTTTCCGGGGAGGCCCTCCAGGACCTTGCAAACCAGATCAGCCGCCACCCTGGGGTAGAAGCCCGGCTGGTAAAGCGGGTTACCGAATCAGAAGGCACGGTTTTAACCAAACTCAAGGCCCTGGTGTACCTGGTTACCCTAATCGTATTGCTTCTGACGATGATCTGCGTGGCCACTACCATGATGGCGGTAGTCACCGAGCGCCGTAAAGAAATCGGTCTGCGGAAAGCCTTGGGTGCGGCTAACGGGAGTCTCATCACCGAATTTCTTGGAGAAGGGATTTTCCTCGGCGGCTTAGGGGGATTCTTCGGCGCGCTCTGCGGTTCCCTGTTTGCCCAAACCGTGGCC
>JAISBK010000183.1 GCA_031266255.1 Treponema sp. | reverse complement strand
ACTGGGATCAGGGCACCTTCTGGCAAGATAATTTAAAGGTCCGCCGTATTGAGGCAGCGTTCGCGTATACCGGCATGGCAGGTCTGGTGATCGATGTAGGCGTAAAGGTTCCTCTTTCTTTTAATACCTATGAAGTTACCGGCGCTCCTGGTCTCGCTACTGGGACAGACAGGGTAAAAATAATTGATGGAGATACCACCTTTCAGGCTCCTTTCCAGGTGTCTCTGGGGGCTGGGTATACCGCGGACGCCTTGGATATCAAGGGACGGGTGGACGCTCAGTTTGGAGGCAGTGCAAAAGAGGATAACCGGGAGTATAAACTTGGTCCCGAAATCAGTGCCCATCTCTGGCCTTCCTATAACTTGGGCTTTGCGACTGCGGGCCTGGATGTGGGCTTTAATTTCTACGGAGATGACACCTTGGAGGTTACCGGTCAAGATGATAAAACCACCAAGGGTGGATACCAGTTCGGCATCGGCGCGTGGCTCAAGAAGTCCATTGGTTCCTGCTCCATCAAGGGCGGCTTGGGATTGAGTCTGAGCGAACGCAACGAGGTGAAACAGCCCACGGTGTTCTCTGTTCCCATCATCTTTGACTACTCCTTCTAAGGCCTGTTGATTTTTTAGCTCAAAGGGTCATGCCCTGCATGGCCCTTTTGTTTTTTCTAACTATTTTATGGGAGGTGGTTCCCCGCCGCAGCCCTCACCAGCCACGTATCGGTTGCGGTTCCTCCGGTTCCGCCTCAGGCTTCCAGTCCCTAGCCGGGGCTCCTGTATTACGTCAAAAGAACAACCATGTTCCATCAGTTTTTCCCGGACTTTCTTTTCATACATTATACAACCATCGCAACCCGGTCCGCTTTGAAATGAAGCAGGATCTTGGTATAGGGTTTCCCGTTTGCTTCCAACACTTCAGGAGCCACATAGCGCACCCGCTCCATGAGGACATCTAAAGAGCCGGATTCCAAAACAAGGGGTATTTCATCGTTCACCGCAATCCATACCCGAGCTTCATCATCCCACGTTAATAGAACGGTGTATTCGGTCATAGCTATATTCCTTGCTATTTTAGCCTATTCTGTTCCTGGTTTTCTCCCTAAGACCTGGGGAGGAGTCTGTCGCATCCTCATCACCAGTCATATATCTGTTGCGGTTCTTCAATCTTGAACGTACCTTCCGATTGCTCTATCACATACAGCCCGGCATGTAAAGCAAGCTGCCTCACCTTGTCCGGCATAATTGCCCCTACTATGGCTCCTCGAATCTTCCGTTTGTCTCCCTGTTTGGCTCTATGGCTCCTCAAAAACTTGAGCCGATTGATATGGTCAGCCACATCGTTTTCATCAGGCTCTGTTCTCAATTCCACGACGATGTTGTACTCGTCATTCTCTAAGAATAGGTCAAATTCCGCTTCTACACGGCATGTTTCAGGGTTATAGATTTTGCAGTTTTTGGCGGTACTGGTAAAGTGATAGTTTAATGTATCAAACGTATGGATGATACCGGGCATAACCAAATACTCTTCCAGTTCTCCGAAATAGCTGACCAAATCATCTAGATTTTTTTGGAGTTCCTTCATTCTCCGGTCGGTTGCCTCCGTTTTCCATTCAGGCTCCTGTTGAGTCTCCGTAATTTGCTGGTCGGTCTCCTGGAGTGCCGCCCAGACCTGCTCGAAATTCAACCCCATTTGGGGTTGTCTTATGTCCGCCATGGTATTCTCCTTTATTATACCCTTATAACATACCCAATTTAAGCTCCCACGTCCTGATGTGAATTACAAGGTCAGCACAAAATACTTGACAAGCCACCGGTTGATGTTATACTGCAAGAATACCATATAAAAGTTCATATATAGTTATGTTATTTTGAGTATATCTTGGTGAACCATTAAAAAATAATAGATAAGAGAGGTGCTCACTCAATAATCAATTCGAGGAGCAATTACCGGAGCTTCAGACCCAGCTAATTCACGGCATGCTGGGCTGCTAGTGTATCGTAACTATTTTCTACCAAGATGTATGAAAAACAGAGAAGGAGGGTACTCATGGCAGACACGGATTCGTTACAAGAAATTCAAACGACCTGTTGTTACTGCGGTGCGGGGTGTCAACTTTTGTTTACGGTTGATAAAGGGGCAAATAAGATCCTTGATGTTCATCCAATACAGGGGAGAACCAACGAAGGCACGGCATGCCTCAAGGGCTGGTATGGCTGGGATTATCTCAATGATCCCCAGATCCTTACCAAGCGTATTCGCGAACCTATGATACGAAAAAATGGGAAGAAATCACCTTTGGAAGTGGTGAGCTGGGACGAAGCCATCAGGTTTGTGGCGGATAATTTTTTAGCGATCAAGGAGAAATGGGGCCCGGATGCTTTCATGGGCGCGGCTTCTGCTCGCGGGCCGGGTAATGAAGCAGGCTACATCACCCAGAAATTTACCCGGGCGGTAATGGGAACCAACAACATCGATCATTGCGCCCGGATCTGTCACGCCGCATCAGTGGCCGGTTCCCGGCAAACCATCGGGGAAGGGGCTATGTCCCTTTCTATCCCGGAAATCGAAGACACGGAAGTGATCTTTAATATCGGGTATAATGCGGCGGCCTCCCACCCCATTGTGGCTCGTCGTATTGTCAAGGCCAAGGAGAAGGGCTGCTACATCATCTGCGCGGATCCCCGGATCACCGAGACTGCCCGGATTGCGGACCTTCACCTTCAGCTCAAGGGAGGGACCAACGTAGCCCTCACCAACGGCTTGGCATACATCATCATCAGTGAGCAGTTGTATGATAAGGAGTTTGTCAGCGCTCATACCAAGGGATTTGACGAGTTCTGGGAAATCGTTAAGGATTATCCCCCTGAAAAAGTAGCCAAGATCACCGGCCTTTCGGTAAAGGATATTGTTTTTACCGCCCGGAAGTACGCCAGTTCCAAGCACTCGGCGATCCTGTGGGGCATGGGCATCACCCAATTCTCCCAGGGAGTTGAAACGGTTAAATGCTGTTGCAGTTTGGCCATGCTTACCGGCAACTTCGGCCACTATGCCTGCGGTACCGGTCCGGTCCGGGGACAGAATAACGTCCAAGGTACCTGCGACATGGGGGATCTTCCCGATGTGTACCCAGGCTACCAAAGTGTTACTGATCCGGCAATCCAGGCAAAGTTTGAGAAAGCCTGGGGGGTTAAGCTTGACAACAAGGTCGGTATTCAGCTTACCCGGGTGCCTGAATTCGTGGTACATCAGCCGGACCCGGCAAAACGGATCCATGCCTACTATATCACCGGTGAGGATCCCGCGCAGTCGGATCCGGATTTGGAAGAGATCCGGGAGACCTTGGACGAGATAGACTTTGTGGTGGTTCAGGATATTTTCTGGAACAAGACCGCAGAACATGCCGACGCGATCCTGCCTGCTACTGCCTGGGGTGAGCATGAGGGGGTATACACCAGTTCGGACCGGGGATTCCAACGGATCCGCAAGGTTCTTGAGCCGGTGGGTAACATCAAAACCGATTGGGAGATCACCTGCCTGATTGCCACGGCTATGGGTTATCCTATGCATTACCACAACACCGAGGAAATATGGAACGAGATGATCGATCTCTGTCCTAAGTTTACCGGCGCTACCTACGAGAAGCTCGAACGCCAGGGCAGCGTCCAGTGGCCTTGCTGGGATAAGGGGCCGCATGATACGGGAACCATGTTCCTCCATGCAGGCGGCCATTTCGCCACTCCTGACGGCATCGGTATATTGAAGACCTCTCCCTATCATCCGCCTACTGAGATTGAAAGCAACGAATTCCCGCTGACCCTATGCACGGTCCGGGAAGTGGGGCATTATTCGGTGCGAACCATGACCGGAAACTGCCGTATGCTGCGGAACCTGGAAGACGAGCCGGGCTGGGTGGAAATGTCCTTTGAGGACTGCGGCAAACTGGAGGTAAAAGAAGGGGACATCGTCAAAATTCTTTCAAAACGGGGCTATGCCTACACGCGGTGTAAGCCTACTGAGCGGGTCAAACCAGGAGCCGTGTATATGACCTATCAGTGGTGGATCGGGGCCTGTAATGAACTCACCATATCCTCCCTGGATCCTACAAGCCGTACTCCAGAATACAAGTACTGCGCGTGCCGAATAGAAAAGCTCCCTAACCAGAAGTGGGCTGAAGAAGAAGTGGCTCACCGGTACCAGGATATCAGGAAGCGGATGCATATTGTAAACGAGGAGGCCTTGGCATGAATCGGTTTATAAAAGCAAATTCGCTGCGGTGTATCGGGTGCAGAACCTGTATGATTAGCTGTGTAGTAGCCCATGAAGGGAAGCGGATCTTTGAAATAGACCCAGATGGGTATGCCTTTAATCCCAGACTTTTTATGGTCAAGACCGCGCAGGTGAGCGCGCCTCTGCATTGCCGGCACTGTGAAAACCCCGCGTGTAAGGCTTCCTGTACTTCTAATGCCATCAGCGTGGAGGATAACGTAGTACTCATCAATACCAAAAAATGTATTGGCTGTAAAAATTGTGTGATCGCTTGTCCTTTCGGCGCGGTGGAGATTGTGGAAACCAGTGAAGTTCAAGCCGATGGTTCGATCAGAAAAGTGGCGAATAAATGCGATCTCTGTAAAGGGGTGGCAGATTCCCCGTCCTGTATCCGAGTCTGTCCCACCGAGGCGTTATCACTGGTAACAGAAGAGGCGATAGACCAGAGTTTAGCGGAAAAACGCCGCAACGCATTGCAGTATCAGATCTGAGGAGGAGGTAGAGAGACAATCCGGGGCAAACAGGCAAGAAGTACGACCTTGGAGCATGAACGTACCCATTGCGTGTATGTCCCTGGATTTATGGTGGAACGGTGAAATATTATGGATAACAGAGCGAGTTTTGAACCTATCGTGATACGGTGTACCGGGTGTATGCAGAGTCATTGTACCGTATCTTGCAGGAGTAATGCGGTACTTTATATTCGGGGGGATATCTTACTTGAGGCTCATAAGTGCGGGGTGTGTGAACAGTATCAAGCCGCGGCAGGCCCTATACCTCCCTGTATTACCCGATGTTACCATTCAACCGACAAGGTCGTGCTTGAAGCCCTCAGCGCAGCGCAAAAACGGACAAAGAGCGCGGATTGTTTGCCGCTTTTAAACCTGTGAGGTGATGTCTTATGAAACGGGTATCTTTCCAGAACCGTATAAGATTCTGGATAAGCCTTTGAGAAAAGGCGTTTAGATGAGAGGTGTTTTATGAAGAGAGAGCAATCTTATTTTGTGTTGGCAGATTTGGCAAAGTGTACTGGCTGCAGGGCTTGTGAAGTCGCCTGTTTCGCAAGTCACCAGCCGGGGAACTTAAAAACCGTAGGCGCGGTTACGACTCCGGTTATTCCCAATCTGTACCTCACCACGTCGGAACTAGGCTGTATGCCGGTACAATGTCACCATTGCGAAAACGCGCCCTGTTTACGTTCCTGTGCAACCGGGGCTATTGAGCGCAAAAATGGAACCGTGGTAGTAAACCGGAAAAAGTGCATCGGCTGTAAGAATTGCGTTATGGCCTGTCCTTTTGGGGCTATTGCGATTCTAGGGGCTGCAGACATGGAAGAAATACGGGAGATCTTTGGCCAGGCTGGTGTACCCCAAGATCAGGGGATCCCCCGGTTTATCCACAAGTGCGATTTCTGTATTGCGCGGGAGGATGGGCCTGCTTGTGTAGCAACCTGTCCTAATCAGGCATTGCGGGTGGTTGATACGGTTACCGAAGTAACTGAAAAAAGACTCAAGGCAACCGCGGCGCTGGAAGTAGTACCGGATGTGGCAAAACAAGGGAGGCTGTAGATCATGGCGGTTATTCTCATTGACCAAGATATTTGTACCGGATGCCAGGAATGTAGCAAGGTATGTCCGGTGTATGCGATTGAAGGTAATCCGCATGAACCCCAGACCATTGTTACGGATCGCTGCGTCATGTGCGGACAATGTGTGCAGAAGTGCAAGTCTTATATTTCCTTGATTGACCACGGGGCAGCGGTTTATACCAAGAAGCGGGAAGAACGGAACCTGCCCGATACAGTAACGGAGCCTTTGTTTGCCGCGTATAATGTGAGCCATATAGAGGAGGTCATCAAGGCTTTGCAGGACCCCTCCAAAGTTACTATGGTCCAGGCTGCGCCTGCAGTGCGGGTCGGTATTGCCGAAGACTTCGGCTTGCCCCTAGGTACCTTGGCCGCGGGAAAAATGGCTGCGGCCTTACGGCGGCTTGGGTTTAACCAGGTGTATGATACCAATTTCACCGCAGATTTAACCATTATGGAAGAAGGCACTGAATTGGTGAAACGGGTTACGGAAAAAGGAGTGCTTCCCATGTTTACCTCCTGCTGTCCAGGGTGGGTTAAATATCTGGAAACTAATCATCCTACCCTGACGAAACACCTGTCTTCCTGTAAAAGCCCCCAGCAAATGGCGGGTGCGGTGTTTAAAACCTACGGCGCCAAACTCAACGGGGTAGATCCCAGCACGGTATTTACCGTATCGGTTATGCCCTGTACCTGTAAAGCCTTTGAGTGTGATCGCCCTGAAATGCATGACAGCGGGTATAAAGACGTGGATGTGGTTATTACCACCCGGGAACTGGCGTATTTAATCAAAAAAATGGGGATTGATTTTGCCTCGCTTCCCGAAGAATCCTTTGACCTGCCCCTTGGGGAATATACCGGTGCCGGTACCATTTTCGGCGTTACCGGCGGGGTCATGGAAGCTGCGATACGCACGGGCTACACCTTGATAACCGGTCAGGAACTAAGCGATACCGAGGTGGATATTCTGCCGGTCCGCAGTACCGAAGGATTCCGTACCGCGGCGATTAAGACCGGGGATTTGACCTTAAAGGTGGGAGTGCTGACCAATTTAAAGAACATCGATCCCATCATCGAACAATTACAGGCCGGTACATTGGATCTGCACTTTGTGGAAGTGATGACCTGTCCTGAAGGGTGTGTGAGCGGCGGCGGCCAGCCTAAGCTCTTAGTGGACACGGATAAACCCCAGGCTTATGAAAACCGCAGGAACGCCACCTTTGACCATGATAAGGGGCTGCCCTTGCGCAAGTCCCATATCAACCCGTCGATTACCAAAATCTATCAAGAGTTTTTGGAGAAACCCAACGGGAAATTGTCCCATAAACTCCTGCATACCAAATATAAGGGAGGCTGAACGGTCCTGCTCGGATGATTGCGGAAGCCCCTTTTCTTGAGCCTTGTTCGGCAAGAACGGTTGA
Source organism: Treponema sp. (assembly GCA_031266255.1). Taxonomy (GTDB): domain Bacteria; phylum Spirochaetota; class Spirochaetia; order Treponematales; family Breznakiellaceae; genus JAIRLU01. The sequence continues at coordinate 1,494 of JAISBK010000183.1, read as the reverse complement.
ATCAGGGGAAGAAACAGGGGCTTGTCTTGGGGGTAACGAAAAATGGTAACCGGAAGTGCCTTGATCTTGGCCGGGGGTCGGGGTAGCAGACTAGGATATGACAAAAAGAAGCTGGAACTGGAGGGAGAACCCGTATTAGCCGGCCTTATCACGAAACTGGGAGCGCTTTTTAGTGAAATACTGGTATCGAGTAATGAACCGGTTGACCATGCAGGAGTCCTGGTTCTTAAGGATCAGATAGGCAAAGGTCCGTTGGCGGGGATATACCAGGGGCTTAAGGTGTGCCGCAGCGAGTACCTCTATGTGCTTGCCTGTGATATGCCCTTTATTTCCCTTGCCTATATCCGGTATATGCAAGACCTCATCCACCTTAAGCCGGTGGATGCCTGTGTGGCCCGGCGGGGAGACGGCTTGTATGAACCGTTCAATTCCTTTTTCAACCAGTCCTGTAGTGAACCGATATACGAAGCCCTGGTCCGGCATGAATATAAGATCAGCCCCCTTCTTGATCGGCTGAACCTACAGATCATTGACGCTGCAGACGCGCAGCGGTTTAATCAGGGTGATATGTTTTTCAATATCAATTATCAAGCAGATTTAGAGCTGGCGCAAAGCAAAGTTCATAGCCGCGCTCAAGGGTCTGGTAGTTAGGGATATAAGGCCCCTAAGGAGGGACGCAGCAACGCGCCCTCTTTAGGGGCCTTTTGCTTAGTGTCCCCCGTCAGGATCAGGGAAGTCGGTCTGGCTTCCCAGGAAGTCCGCACTGTTTATCTCCGTGGAACAGTCGCCGAATATCCCGCCGTAGTGGTGAATCGCGGTTTGCACCTTGATGAACTTAACCGCATTTAGGTTTGCCGCGCTGCCGTCCGCACGGATTGCGTCAGACACGGAAAATTTGTTCCATGCGTCACCGGTCCACTTGCTGAACCCGAACGCATCCACATAGCCTCCTACTTCACCGAGACCTTCGTAGTTCCCCGTGGCGATATTGCCGTTATCCCTGAGCAGGGTCCCGGTGTAGGTTGCCCAGTCCCCGGTAACCCCCCAGTCCTTGGGCCAGCCTCCTGGGATGATCCCGGTGCGGCCTTTGCTGTCCACCCAGTAGACTCGGCGGATGATCTGGCCGTATTCGTTTACCGTTTCCGTATCCGTACTGCGGAAATAGGTGATACTGTAGCGGCGGGTGATGAGGGAGGTATACTTGGACCCTGGGTCGTCATCGCTGCCTTTGAGTTCATACCACAGTTCGTCTGGAATCTGGTTGTTGTTCTTATCTTCCATGACCCAGACCACCCCAGCCTCTGACCAGGTACCAAACGGGTTTCCTCTGATGGTGTAGGATACCTGGGGTTCCACCTTCCACACTTCATAGCCCCCCACGGATCCAAGACTCCAGCCATACCCGGTGCCGCCTTCGCTCATTTGACCGCAGGCAAAGTTCTTGAGCGGGGAGGTGAAGGACCCTTGGGGCAGGGTTCCGGTGTAACAGACCAC
>JAISBK010000051.1 GCA_031266255.1 Treponema sp. | reverse complement strand
GCGTATTGCAAGTTGCAGGTAATGAGCGAAGACGAAGGGAATCGGATGATCTACGAGGCTCGGCTGAAGGCACAACGGGATGAATATTCCCGAATACAAGGCGCTCATCAGCAAGGGCTGGAGCAAGGGTTGGAGCAAGGACGCCGGGAAGGATGGGAGAAAGGACGCGAGGAAATAATCCTCCACATGGCTACCCATGGAATGGGTGTCAAAGACATAGCGGCCATTACCCAGGTAAGCGAACAAGCAGTTGGCAGCATCCTAAAACAGGGACTGGATGAGGCAAAATCGCTATTCACCTAGGGTCAGAGTCGCTCAGAGAAGGGCTGAGCGGTTTCCAACAGGGGTGGCGGACGGTAAGACCGTCCAGTCGCATGGCGGGGGCGCAGCTCTTCATTTCCGGCGCGGTTTCCCGGATAGTACCGCCTGCGGATGCGGGCATTGAGTGTACAGAGCGCCCAGATTGAAGGCTAGTTCAACCGGAACATCCCCCAGGAAGACTCCACGGTCTCGGCTCTGGTACGGATCCGGGCGATGGGGTATGAGTCCCAGGGGAGCGCTGCCCGAAGCACAAGCCCGGCAGTTCCAGCCGGAATGGTGGCGACCCTGGTGGATATTGGCCAGTTAGTAATGAACGTTTTGGAGGCAAACACCCAGGCAATCATGCATGAAAAATATTAAGATAGAGTTCCTGATACTTTAAATTTCTGAAAGTGAAATTGTTTGAGAGAAAGGGGTATATCACCAGTTATATATATTACTTTCGATTCCCCTGATATAGACGTACTTATCAATTTAGCCGATAGTTCAGAACTATCCATCAGTACGTAATCTCCACAATGATCAAGAGTCAATACTATTGACCTACATTTCTTTTTGAGAATACTGTGATAGAATAAATATTCATACTCTATCACAGCTTCTAATAGTTCTATTTCTACCATATAAATACCTCTTTTTTATATCGAAATATAATTAATCAAAACTTTTTATAATGTCCCTCAAAATAATTCCATTCTATAATAATCTTTTTCTTCAACTCAAATCTTTTACTTATCTTTTTAATGAAATTTTTATGAGTAATCAAGCCATTTCACGCCAAATGGAAGCATTTTTTATCAAAGGGCGGAGTTTAAGATGATAGCGGAGAAGAACCCGTTGATAGAGGAAGCGTATTGCAAGTTGCAGGTAATGAGTGAAGACGAAGGGAATCGGATGATCTATGAGGCCCGGCTGAAGGCACAGCGGGATGAATATTCCCGAATACAAGGTGCGCTTCAGCGAGGGCTGGAGCAAGGACGCCGGGAAGGACGAGAGGAAATAATCCTCCAGATGGCTACTCATGGAATGGGCGTCAAAGACATAGCGACCATTACCCAGGTAAGTGAACAAGCAGTTGGTAGCATCCTAAAACAAGGGAATGGATGAGGCAAGATCGCTATTCACCTAGGGTCAGAGTCGCTACAGAAAAGGAATGAGGGGGACTTCAGCAACTTGGTTGATCTCTTGTTACAATCCTGCTATATTACCTTCATGTTTTCGGTACGGGTAGAAGCCGACTTTGCAGCGGCTCATTTTTTAAGCCATTATCATGGGAAGTGCGAACGCCTGCACGGCCACAATTACCGGGTCAGGCTTTGGAGTCGAGGGGAAAACCTGAGTGAAGGTGGAATGTTGGTGGATTTTGGAATCCTCAAAACCATCCTTCGTCAGATAACCGCCGACTTGGATCACCGCAACCTCAATGATAATCCGGTATTCAACAATGACCCCAGTGCCGAACGCATTGCATCGTTTATTTTCAACAAAGTTGAAGAACTAATGCCCTGCTTTCACCTGGATCCGGTGCTCTTGTGGGCCGTGGAGGTCTTTGAAACCCCCACCAGTATGGCCCGATATGAACGATCTTAGGATGAGGGTATGCTGCCCCGGACGATGGCATCGGTCATAACGGCAACCCGCTTCATGGCCTGCACGTCATGAACCCGTACAAAATCCGCGCCGTACGCAATACCCAGGGCAACGGTTGCGGCAGTACCTTCGACCCGGTCGTGTACCGGCAGATTGAGCACCTTCCCCACCAGGGATTTCCGGGAAGTACCCAGTAAGATGGGGATACCCAATATCTGAAGCTCCCGGAGCCTCCGCATGGTTTCAAGGTTTTGGTCAAGATCCTTGCCAAATCCGATCCCAGGATCCACCGCAAGGTTTTTCCGGTTGATGCCCGCATCTTGAGCAATCTCAAGGCTCTTACCCAGGAAGCCGATGATATCCCCCATAAGATCCTGATATTGGTTGTTATCGCGGTTATGCATAAGAATCACCCCTGCATCAAATGCCGCGCTTACCTGGGCAAGGGCCGGATCCTTTTGCAGTCCCCAGATATCGTTGATGATGTGCGCCCCCGCTTCCAGGGCCTTTTTTGCTACCCCGGCTTTGGTAGTATCAATGGAGATCGGTACCTTGAGGTCAGAAACCAGACGCGCTACTACCGGGACAACCCGCTGGATTTCCGTTTCCTCGTCCAAGGGGATAAATCCAGGCCGGGTAGATTCCCCGCCAATATCAATAATATCTGCTCCTTCAGCAACCATCTGTCGGGCCCGGTCTACGGCTGCCTCTATATCCCGGTATGTTCCGCCGTCTGAAAAAGAATCTGGGGTAACGTTGAGGATCCCCATGATATACGTTCTGGCACCGATAGGAAGCTCGTAATGCCTGCAATGAAAAACACCGGTATGGTTTTGCTCTGTTGCCATGCTGATTATCTCCTTAACTATTGAACTACGGATTACGCTCATGCTCCACCAAGAAACCGCGCTGCCTTTATCCGTGGATCAAGTCCAAAGCCTCAGTCCTAAGACTGGTATCGGTCTTGAGCAGGCCTCTGAAATCCGAAGTAAGGGTTTGCGCCCCGGGTTTTCGTATGCCCCGCATAGTCATACATAAATGCTCCGCTTCTACCACCACTGCGGCGCCCAAGGCTTCTGCTCCTTTCATAAGGATATCCCCAATCTCCGTGGTCAAGCGCTCTTGAAGCTGGGGTTTTTTGGCAAGTACATCGACGATTCGGGCAATCTTGCTCAAACCCAGAATATTCCCATTTTTGGGGATATAAACCACATGAATATGGCCGAAAAAAGGCATCAGGTGATGTTCACACATGGAGTAAAAGGGGATATCCTT
>JAISBK010000037.1 GCA_031266255.1 Treponema sp. | reverse complement strand
GTTGCCCGGACTCCTGCCCCGTCGGCCGCCCATGTGATTATGGCCTTCTTTACCTCAGGTTTACAGCCGTTATAGCGGTATTCCGCGTAAAATGTTTTAGGGGAACACCCCGGGTTATTGCAGGCATACCGCTTTTTACCGTTTGATGTGCCGTATGGGCGGACATCTTCACTTCCGCAAAACAGGCATTTTAATGCTATCATTAGCATAATTTCCCCTTCGCAAAGTTTCCGCTCTAGTATATCTGCATTTATAATAATAAGTCTAGACCATTACCTAAATATGCCGATAACCTTCCCTCATGCTTCTCCCGATACTTTCCTACCGCCTCTTTCATTTCCAACGGTTCCGGTGTATCCTCATATACGTGAGCATCTTCGTGGACGCCGTATGCAGCCACCACCATACCCCCGGTTCCTCATCCCCGTCTCGTCAAAATGTACCACTTCACCCCGCAACACCGCCGTTCTTATCCCTCCTACCGGCCCCATAACCCGTTTCCCGCTCTCCTCTATCGTCCCTTCGCTTATCCAAAAGCTGAATATCAAGCCCACAAGCGCTCGTATCCGCCTGACCCCCACCATCCCGTAGCCTATCAGCATCACCAGGTACCCTTTCGGGTTCGGCCCGTATTGCTGGGTACTCCCCTCCGATTCCGGAAACTCCCCGCGGCACACCGTCCCGCAGACAGAGGGTTTACAAACAAAAACTTTTGGACAAGAGGTTACTGTGTCAGCACAGTCGGATTGGATGAAAAACAAATCCGGGAGTACATACAGAACCAAGAGAAATTAGAGGCGGGAGAGCAAGGGCATCTAAATTTTTAGCCCCCTTAAAGGGGGCTTCCTCAAGCCACCGGCTATGCCGGTGGTCTTTGACTTTGGTTACCGTGCTTTTTTCCCGTTCCGGGTTATGGTAGAACTATGGCAACGAGGGCAATGGATGTCTATGGTTATAGTCATTATTCATAGTATCATTTTTTGCCCTCGTTGCCTTTCCTCTGTTCATCATACATTGTAGATCACCACCACTTATTTTTGAGGCTGAGAGGATTCGAACCTCCGACCTTCAGATCCGCAATCTGAAGCTCTATCCAGCTGAGCTACAACCTCATAAATGTACTGTTACGGAGCAGGGGGGATTCGAACCCCCGGTACCCTTACGGGGCACAACTCCTTAGCAGGGAGCCCGATTCGACCGCTCTCGCACCGCTCCAAGAGTTTACAATCCTTTCAGCCCTAGAAGGGGCGAAAGCATGATTTTTTTACCTAATATCAACATCTCCTTCAAAAATAACAAGCGTTCTCTGCTTCTATTACGGAGCAGGGGGGATTCGAACCCCCGGTACCTTGCGGCACAACGGTTTTCAAGACCGCCTCCTTCAACCACTCGGACACCGCTCCAGAGTAATTTTAATAATAGTCGATTAAAAAAATACTGTCAATAGCCCGCATTGCCTCAAAATTAATCTAGCCGAAAAAGGGCCGGTTCCTCAAAACTAAAACCTAGCCCACATCAGACCGCTTCGGCCTGACCTGCCTCCTGACCGGAGGGCTGTTTCACGGTGTCCTTTTCCCGGTTTAGTTTCAAGAGCCTTTCGATTGCCCGGTTCAGCCGGTTATTTAAATCCACCGGATCACTGCCGCTTTTCCGCCGTGTCAATTCCGCCTTGCTTTCCTCCGACACATCGGGAGATTCAAGCAGCCGCTGGTAAGGGGTTTTCGGGCTCTTTTTGCTTGCTTCCCGGGTCAGCACAAAGGCGTTTTTATGGTCGCAATACAGGATTCCGGCACGCCATACCGTTCTATCCACAGCATTAAGACACTCATCGCCCCAAACATCGTCTCTTCTTCAAAAAATTGAGACAACCGCTCCTTTTTCGCGTCGTCTCTCATCGTTATCAGGCAGCACCGGGAAGTCCGCCCTTCAAACCAGTCGTGCGGACTTCCGTCAAATTGTACTAACTCCCCAAACCGTTTCCGGGGAGCCCGTCTGCTGCGATATTTTACCGTGTGCTTTGACGATTCCCATTGCCCGTCTTGTATCAGCGCGCGCCTGAGTACCCCCACTCCAATTTCCAGCCCGTCCCTTTCCCGCATCTTCTCCGCTGCCAGGGTAGGGCCAAAATTATGGTATGTTCCCCGGTATAACTGGAGGGCTCGCTCAATGATTCCTTGGTCGGTTTTATGGTTCGACGGCCTGCCCTTGTTGCCGTGAACCAGTACGTCATCCCCTCCCTCCCGGTATCGTTTGTAAATCCGTTCCGCTTGCCGGTAACTTACACCAATCTCCACTGACGCCCCCACAAGTGTTTTAAGCCCGCGCTGTACCATTTCCATGATTTTGTCGCACGTGGATTTTTTTACCCAATTGTATCCTCCTGACTAAAATTATCAGATAGGACATTTCTATTGAACGTACTATAGGACATTTTCACTGATTTTTAACAGTGATTTCACCTTCCCTGATCAAATAGAAGGATGAAATATACGATGAGTACAACATAATGAGGGAAGTTAGCCATAATACAAGAAATGACCCGGTTTTCGCCTGTTTCCCTGAAACTTCATAAGATTGCTCTTATGATTCGATTCGTATTATAGACATATCCTCATCATACGAGTATACTCGTGCTATAAGGAGCATATATGCTTGAAGAACAAATAAAAACTGCCCTTAATAAGGTTCGGCCCTCCCTCCAAGCGGACGGCGGGGATGTAGAATTTGTTTCTGTGGCCGATGATGGCACGGTATCATTAAAATTGACCGGCGCCTGTGGCGGGTGCCCTATGGCCCAGATGACCTTGAAGATGGGAATTGAAAACCACCTCAAGAAAGAGATTCCCGAGGTTACCTCGGTTATTGGAGTTTAAGCTCTTTTTTTGCAATGCATTCACCCCTGAACAGATTCTTACCGGTAAGCCGCGAGGATATGGAGGAGCGGGGCTGGGAATATTGCGATTTCATTTTTGTTTCAGGGGATGCCTATGTGGATCATCCTGCTTTTGCGGTTGCCCTGGTATCTCGGGTCTTGGAAGCTGCGGGGTACCAGGTAGGTATTATCCCCCAACCTGACTGGAAAAATACCGCTTCCTATAGGTCCTTAGGCCGACCGCGGCTGGGTTTTCTGGTGGGTGCAGGAAATATGGATTCTATGGTGGCCCATTACACTGCCGCCAAAAAGCCTCGTTCTGAAGATGCCTATTCCCCTGGAGGCAAGGCGGGGTTCCGGCCCGACCGGGCCCTACTCACCTATGTAGCCGGAATTCGTTCGGTGTATAAAAACATCCCGGTCATTATTGGCGGTATTGAAGCAAGTCTTCGCCGCTTTGCCCATTATGATTACTGGTCTGACCAGGTGCGGCGTTCCATTCTCCTGGATTCTAAGGCGGACCTTCTGGTCTATGGTATGGGAGAGCGGTCCATCCAGGAAATTGCCCAGCGGCTCAATGCCGGTGAAGCTATCAGATCCATCCGAGATGTGCGGGGAACCTGTGTCCGTTCATCTCATGCTATTCCTCCCGGGGTACGACTCCCGGATTATGAGATAATTAAAGGAAAGGATCCTGATTCCTGCAAAAAATACGCAGAACACTTCATGGTACAGCGTTTACAAGCGGATCCCTTGAGCGCTCAGGCGTTGGTGGAACGGAGCGATGGGGATCGCTGGGTTATCCAGAATCCTCCGGCCTTTCCTCTCACCCAAGAGGAATTCGATAAGGTCTACGAACTTCCTTATACCCGGCGTCCCCATCCCCGGTACGATGCTGCCGGGGGTATTCCTGCGGTGAAGGAAGTCGCCTTTTCCCTGGTTGCAAGCCGCGGTTGTTTCGGGGGCTGCTCCTTTTGTGCGATCACCTTTCACCAAGGCAGGGCCATTACCGGCAGAAGCCAGGAGAGCCTCCTCAATGAGGCGAAAACCCTAACCCAGTTGGAAGGCTTCAAGGGGTATATCCATGATGTAGGCGGCCCTACGGCAAATTTTTACCGTCCTCCTTGTGCCTGTCAGGTCAAAGGAGGGTTCTGTCCGGATCGGGAATGTCTGCACCCTACGCCATGTCCCCGGCTTAGGGCGGACCACCACGCATACCTTGAAACGCTCCGGGCCCTCAGAAACGCCGGAATGGGCATACGAAAAATCTTTATCCGGTCTGGAATCCGCTTTGATTACCTGGGCTTGGATACTCGATACGGGAAGGAGTTTCTGAAAACCCTCTGCCGCTGGCATGTGAGCGGTCAGCTCAAGGTTGCCCCGGAACATGTTTCTCCTTCGGTTCTTGCGGCCATGGGTAAGGGTGATCATGGGGCCTATCAGAAGTTCGTGCAGGATTATACTGAAACAAACCGCGATCTAGGATGCAAACAGTACCTCATCCCCTATTTCATTTCAGGCCACCCAGGATCAACCCTTCAGGATGGGGTGGAACTAGCATTGTATCTCAAGAAAAGCCGCTTTATCCCGGATCAGATCCAGGATTTCTATCCTACTCCTGGAACCCTTTCAACGGTGATGTACCGGACCGGCCTAGATCCCCGAACCATGGAACCTATCCCGGTGCCAGGGGAACGGGAAAAACGGCTTCAGCGGGCACTGGTACACTTTCATAAGCCAGAATACCGCGCGTTGGCGGGGGAAGCACTCCGTTTGGCTCATCGGGAAGATCTGATGAAGCCGGGACCCTATCGGCTCTTCTGAAGCACTCTTGAGGGGGTACTAAAAAACCGTAACCGGGAGGAGGAGAACCGGTTACGGCGACAAAGAAAACAGCTTCTATTTATGGTACTTTACTATGGATAACACGATATAACGCTAATAGTTACAAGAGCAGCTATGGTTTTTCCAAAACGCTACACGGGCAAATGCAAGGGGGGGTTCTCCCTTGTATTCGGGAGTATTTCATCATTTCAAATCTATCTTGACAGGAATCGGCTTTTTATTGTATGCTATTACGAATTTTGGTAACGTTGAAAAACGGTAAGGGGTGGAGTGATGTATTGGATATTCTGGATAATCCTCCCTCTTGCCGGGTTAACCTTAGGCTGGACCATTAGATGGCTATACGCCAGATTCCAATTAACCACGTCGGAGCAGCAAGCCGAACGTATTAAACAGGATGCGATAAAAGAAGCTGAAGCGAAAAAGAAGGAAATCCTTCTTGAAGCAAAAGAACAAGTTATTCGTGAAAAAAACCAGCAGGAGAGGGAGACTCGGGAACGCAGGGCTGAACTGCAACGATACGAGCGTCGTGTCGTGCAAAAAGAAGAGACCATGGATAAAAAGACAAATCAGCTAGAACGGGTAGAACAGGGACTGGTTGAAAAAGAAAAGAAAATCCGGGAACGAGAAGGGGCTTTAGAGAAAGAAGAAGAACGGTATCGGGAAGAATTGAAGCGTATTTCCGGTTTAAGCGTCGAAGCTGCAAAGGCGCTTATAATCCGGAACCTGGAGAATGAGGCACGGCATGATGCGCAGGGCTTGATCAATAAAATTGAACAGGATGCAACGGCTCAGGCGGAAAAAAAGGCCCGCAATATTTTAGTTGCCACCATTCAGCGTTTATCTACAGAGGTAACCGGGGAGGTAACCGTGGCAACCGTTACTTTACCCAATGACGAGATGAAAGGCCGCATCATAGGCCGGGAGGGCCGGAATATCCGTACCCTTGAGACCCTCACCGGGGTGGATATCATCATTGACGATACCCCAGAAGCGGTGGTTATTTCCTGTTTTGATCCGGTACGCCGGGAAATTGCTAAGGTTGCACTTGAGCGGCTTATCATTGACGGCAGGATCCATCCTGCCCGGATCGAAGAAATAGTAAACAAGGTTACTAAGGATATTTCTCAGAAGATTTTTGAAGAGGGCGAGAAGGTTCTCTTTGATCTGGGAGTCCATAATATCAAGCCCGATACGATTCGTGCTTTGGGACGGCTCTATTTCCGCACCAGTTATGGGCAAAATGTGCTTTACCATTCCAAGGAAGTGGCGATTCTTGCGGGAATTCTCGCGTCAGAGATCGGCGCCAACCGGGAACTGACCAAGCGCGCAGCCCTGCTGCACGACATCGGCAAAGGGGTGGATTCGGATTCGGATTTAAACCATGCAGAGCTCGGCATGGACATGGCCCGGAAGATGGGAGAGGATCCCCGGATCATCAATGCCATCGGGAGTCATCACAACGACGTGGAGCCTTCCTGTATCGAATCTGTGCTGGTTCAGATCGCAGACGCAATTTCCGCGTCCCGACCTGGTGCTCGACGAGAAACCCTAGACAACTACATCAAACGGCTGGAGAATCTGGAAAATATCGCCGCAGGATTTGCCGGGGTGGAAAAGGCCTTTGCGATTCAAGCCGGCCGGGAGTTGCGCATCATCGTTAACAACGAAGTGATGAACGATGATCAATCCCGGGACATGGCCAAGCAAATAGCCCGGAAGATCGAAACGGATCTCCGCTATCCCGGCAGGATCAAGGTAACCATCATTCGGGAAACGCGGATCATTGAGTACGCCCGGTAAGAACCGGGAATCTTTCATTGAGCAAGCCTCGGGGTGCTATCCTGAGGCAGTCCTGGGTATCGCGGTTGGGAGTAGGTGTCCCGAATGTTGTAACTAATAGTCCCCCCATTATGGGGGGACAAAGGACAGCTATTGCGCGTCCGTGATGAGGACGGCTTTGTGATTATCGCCGTATAGCCGGTATTACCGCCCGCGGGGGGTGTTTGCGTCCACGTTCTATGCGGAGCTGTACGCGGAGACCATGGCCGTGGGGACGCTGGCGGTTAAGGGGCTACCAGGTTTCCAGGGCTTGCTTAAAGGCAAGCCCAGAAGCATGGATGAGCTGTTCATCTACACAGTAGGCGAATCGTACCCAGCCGGGCTTGCCAAAACCGCTGCCGGGAACCCCAAGGATGCGGTACTGCTTGAGGTGCTCCACAAAGCCCCGGTCATCACCCTTGGGAACCTGGCAGAACAGGTAAAAAGCCCCTTCCGGTTCGGCGTATGAGATACCCGCTGCATCCAGAACCTGCTTAAAAGCATCCCGCCGCCGGGCATACACCGCCACATCCACCCGGGCGAAGGTAAGCTCTGCCACAATACGCTGCATCAAGGCCGGAGCATTTACAAAACCCAAGATCCGGGTGGTATAAATGAAGGCATTTAAAACTGCTTCCGTATCCTGGATAGCAGGACTTACGGCAATATAGCCTATCCGTTCTCCTGGTAAGGAGAGGCTCTTAGAATAGGAGTTCACCACCACCGATTCACTATACGCACTGAGAATAGGGGGCACCTCGACGGTATACGCTATTTCCCGGTAGGGTTCATCTGCAATCAGATAGGGCATACGGCCTGAATGGTTTCCCCAGGACCGTAACAGCCCGGCTAGTTCAGCGATGGTCTTGGCCGGGTAAATCCGTCCGGTGGGATTATGAGGGGAATTAATGAGCACCGCCGCGGTCTTTTCGGAAAGTGCCTCCCGTATCCCGGGAATGTTTAGGTTGAAATCAGGAAGCGTATCCACTTCAATTAAGCGGCCGCCGTGGTTAGCTACGTAGGCTTTATATTCCATGAAATAAGGCCTCGAGACGATTACCTCATCCCCTGGATTGAGTATGGCCTTGAGCACCACATTGAGTCCCCCGGCAGCTCCTACGGCCATGACAATATGAGACCCGGTTATGGTAAGTCCCTGTTCCCGGGAAACCTTTACAGCCAGGGCCTCTCGAACTTCAGGAAAGCCTCCGTTAGGCATGTAACCATGAGAACCTTTCTTATCTTCCTTGGCTAGTTTCGTAAAGACCCGATGAAAAGCCGGAGGAGGCTCTATATCGGGATTTCCAAGGGAAAAATCAAATACCTTATCTGCTCCGTACTGTTTCTTGAGCTGATTTCCTTCTTCAAACATTTTCCGTATCAACGATGCGGAACCTAGGGCTTCCCTAACCGAATTGGCAATAGGCATATACACCTCCACCTCTTTAGTATAGCCCATAGGATATGGTGGAGTAAACCAAGAACCAGCTTTACAACCAAAGATACACCCGATGCAAGTACCTACAGATAAACCACGTTCCGATACAAAGGAGCGCCAAGCCGGGGAAGGGGCTTATCCAGGTATCGGCCCCTAAGAGTATGTTCCTTCCCAACATAGCCAGGAGAGAACCGATACCAATAAAAATATATTCCTTAGTACCCCGGGAATAGGCTGAAATAAAGAAGCTGACCATAGTTATGAAGCCCATACCTCCTTCAACGATTCTGAACATGGCGGGGTATCCGCTTATCATACAAAAACTGCTGTCCCAGGAAAGCCCGTCAATGGGAACGCCCCGGGTAATCGCCAAGGTACTAAAGATGATGATCACGATCATGGTACTTTGTTTCTGGATTTCAAGCCCTGCGGCGTACACACTGGCAGCGAACAATGAAAAAATACCGAGATAACGGCCAAAGAGGAGTACGCGGGAGGCCATGATCAGGTACACACTGGGCAGGTCATACGTTAGTTTTAAGGGTACCATGATACGGCTCCCTTCCAATGCAAAAGAAAGGACAAACAGGACAATGTAGAGGATCTCCGGGGAATGGGTTTTTTCAAAGTACCGGTAAATAACCACAAGGGTGATGCAGGCATAGAGCATGGCGCAGATTATGGAAACCAAAGGCCCATAAGGACTAGGCTGTACAAAATACGCGCTCAGGACTTGGAAGATGCCCGCAGAGCGTTTGACCGTTTGGGCGAGTACCGCAGGATAGATCGGCATTATCACGAATGAGACGATGCCTACACCGATGAGAACCACCGAAGTGATAAGAATTCCCCCTCTAAATAGGGTGTTTCTTTCTGCCAAAGTCATAGTATAAACATAGAATACAAAAATGGGGAACTCAAGCCTCCAGACCTTAAGGGGCATACTTTTTTTCCGATAATAATAGTCAAAGAGAGGGCTTTTACGGCTGTATATAGCTGTTTCCTGTTTAAAAAGCAAATACCCATAGATAAAAAGTCCTTTATTGATAAGCATCCGGAGGGTAAAAAACGTATGTTATATAAAAAGGGAATTCCTCAGAAGAGCGTAATTGCCTTAATTTTTTGTTTGGGCGGTTCCGGCTTATGGGCAGGAGATATTGCATCCTATGTAGATCTGGGATTTTCAGCAGATGGAAAAACCTATATGTTTGCTCAATACGGGGTGCAGGAGAAAACCTTACGGCCCTGGGCAGATTTGTTTGTGGTGGATGTCCCTAAGAACAATTTTGTAAGCGGCGGCAGGGTTTCCCTGGTACACGACAGCCCGGTAAAAGCAGGGCAAGACGGTTCTGGGGCCTTGTACCGGATCATCTCCCGTAATACCGGGTTGGCGGATCGGTACGGTATCAATTACCTCTCCTTAGGTCATGCCCTCTATCTTGCCCTCAACGGGGTGGATGTGGGGGTTTCAGGAGAAACCATCGAGTTTCGGGACTTTGAGCCGGAGATTTCCTACCGTGCCCAACTGGTCCCTACCTTTGAAGGCAGGGACGGGAATTTAAAATCTTCTTTTGTTATTACCCTTGAGCGGATGTATAAGGACCGCTCCAGAATCATCTATACCATCGGAACTCCCCAGGTAAAACGGCCGCTTATCAGCTCCTATCGGATTAAGAAGGTGATTGCCGGTCCTCAGTACAACTCCCTCATATTTGTGATTGAAATGCGGAAACAAGGGGAGAACGGTATGGATATCCGGTATATGGTAGAAGCGGTAACCCTGTAATCTATGGGGTATAAGGCCGGAAAACCTGGGTAATGGTTTTTTCCGCTTCCACCACATAGCGGAGATAGAGCCGTTTTTCCAGGGTCAAGCGCTGCCACAGCCCTTCTTTTTGTACCTCCGTGGCCATCCATATAACCTGGTCCCGGGGGAGCAGCTCTTTGACCTGGGCAAATATATAGGTTCCTTGGGGAAGCTCAAGGCGTTCCGGTGCGGTTACGGCTTCCGGGTCAAGCGCCAGGGTGCCGGCAAACAGGAGCGGTCCCAGGTAATGGGCTTCATCAGGGTCAATGCTCAGGTCCTGATCCGCATCAAGGTCAAAACAGAAAAGGCGCTCTTCCGATAAGCCGGTGCAAGCAAAAGGGGTAAGGGTTTCATCGTTGCGGTAGATCAGGGCAGCACGAAGATCCAGTTGTAATATGGTGAGTGGATTCATGGTGTTTTAACCATACGTGAAAACCTGCCTTTAGAAAAGATAAGAACCGGAAGACTTGAAAATTTCTCTTGATCTTTCTCACTCCAGAGAGTATCCTTCTCTCTGTATGTGACGAGTGCTACGGAGATGTTGGAGGAGAACAAGAAACAGATAGAATGGCTTATTCTTGAGGTTTCCCGGTTTAAGGTGGCGTAACATATAGGATTGTGGCGACGCGCAAAACAAAAAAAGCCCGGTTATCCCAGGCGTTTGTCTAATCAAAGGAACTACTCGACAGTACCGTACAAGACCTGCGTGATAAAATCAAGATTTTCTTGATCGGGTAGTGTTCCTGTTGTTACTTCATTATCAAAGAATATCACTTCGGGCTTTTCCCGATCGTATTGAGGCCATGGTGTATCAGTCGGCGGCGTTATGCCAACATTAGGATCGCCGTTTTTGATAAAGTTAATCCATCGTGAGTGCATTTCTTTTGCAAGTTTTTCATTTTCCACGCCGGTAAGACCTTTTATCGGGAGTGTATTAAACACATACGGTATTTCTGCTGTATGATATGCTCCCATCGCCGCTGACCGAGGATTACCTGGCGCAACAAAATTATAGTTGTACATAAAAACACGGCTATCAGGAGCAAGCGCATCCGCAAATACTTTTTCACAGGCGCTAAACCATGCGTACGCTAAAATCTGTTGCGCCCTTTGCGCCGCGCTGTTCTCCTCGTTTACCGGAAAACGCTCCGCGACTACGGCCCAATCTTCACCAACGATACGGGAACCATACCTTTCGTAAAAATCAGCATTAACTGTAGAGGGGATGAAGATCGTACCTTCATCGCGATTAAATCCGACAAGCAGATTTACGTTATTATAATTCCCCTCACGCAGAGCCGCCACCGGATCTTTTGGAAGCACCGTACCGTCAAATACTGGCTCCAGATAAAAGTGCGTCTGTGGCGCTGCTTGATTCACTATAAATGGACTAAGGTAATTCAGCACGTATGCATCCAGTTGCCGCAAATAGGCAAGCCCCTCAGCGGTGTCAGAGGCACCGAAAATATCCGCCAACTCCTGCGACTCTTCTATAGACTTTTGCAAATCGCCGCGGGACAACGACGACAGTATACCAAGAATAGAGCCGCTTTCCATAATGGCGCCGTGGAACAGTCCTTTCGCAAGCGGACTCAACAGAAGAGCCGAAACACTCCAACTGCCGGCGGATTCTCCTCCTATAGTCACCTGCTCAGGATCTCCTCCGAACTCGGCTATATTGTCTCGAACCCATTCAAGCGCTTTGATCTGATCAAGTATGCCCCAGTTTCCTGTTGTTCCGTACTGGTTGTAGGTCTCATTGGAAGCAAAGAAACCCAAAGTGCTGATCCTATAGTTGATCGTTACCGCTACCACACCGTTTTGCGCGAGACTCGTTCCGTCAAGAGTCTTGTCATTCCCGCTCCCCAATGCGTAACCACCGCCGTGAAGAAATATATATACCGGTAGCTTGTCGTTTTTTTTAGGCTCGGAAGGAGTCCAGACGTTCAGCATAAGAGCGTCCTCAGATTCTTCCTGATTATCCAACACCATAAAAGTTTGAGTAGTAAGCCACTGGGTTATTCTAGGCCCGTATTTTGTACAATCAAGGACATCCGTCCACGGCTCCACGGCTTGAGGCGGGGCGAAACGCAAATCCCCCACTGGAGCTTTGGCGTAAGGAATTCCCCTATACACATAAATACCATCTTGCTGAATTCCTTTTATGGATCCATTCTTTGTACTAAGGGACGTTCCTGCTACCGGGGTTTCTGGCGCTTGTTTTCCCGACGCAAAAACCGTTCCTGTCGCCAACAGGAATAGCAGACACCCTATTCCTGTAACATAG